>CAILAO010000712.1 GCA_903832105.1 uncultured Pseudomonadota bacterium
ATTTTAATCAAAACCTTATTAATGGAGTAATTGCTCACCTCACTCACTTATTCTTTTAATCGGACGTTTTTTTAAAAAGTTTAGGTCTTTTTTAAAAAACAACTTATCTAACTGTTTTATATGGGTTATTTTTTTGCTGGAGCGCTGCTTTTATTTTTGCAACTCAAAAGATCAAGAATATTTTCCAACTGTCAATTTTTTTTACAGTTTCCCGTCTTCTTCGCTTTGTATCCCAATTCTTCAATCTTCCGCACGACTATATCATCCGAATCTTTTTCACTAAGATAGATTGTACATACGCCTGCGGTACTTAGCTCAACATCACGAACAAACGTCAACCCCTTCAGACTCGTCAAAATCTTTCTTACGCATCCTTGACAAGAAATGCCTTCAATTTGAAAGCTAATCGAATAACTTTCTTCAGAACCTCTTTTTCTTTTTAAATAAATGTCAGCAACATATGTCCATACGATTAGAAAAAACAAGACCACACTGCCAGTCACTTTCAAATAGCTAATCCCTGAAACGTGATCATGTGCGCCAAAATGCAGTTCAGGGTAGGTCGGAAAAACGGCATCAAACACGTACCCAAAAAAAAGACTCCCTAAAATAATATTGACTAAGTAAACTATCGTTGCTTTACGACCTAATGTCTTCCAAAGAACCGTTATCGTCGCAGCGTTTGTTGCGGGACCCCCAATTAGAAAAACGAAAGCTGCACCCGGAGAAAATCCTTTTAAAAGAAGAGCAGCCGCAATAGGGACGCTGGCCGTTGCACATATATACATGGGAACAGAAATGGCTAGCATTAGTAGATAACCAGAAATTTTGTAATGTGAAATGCCTATAAGACTCGGAACGTCTTTAGGAAGTAAAACCGAAATAGCTGCCGCCAGGAGTATTCCAATGACGAGCCACTTGCGCAAAGTTATTACAAGTTCAAAAAAACTATACAAAAAGTAATCACGCACATTTTTTATCCTTCCCGCATCACTAGCTCCCCCCTCACTCGCCTCTCGACCGGCGCTTTCTCCTCGATTCCCTCGATCAAGAGCATCAAAGAAAACTCCGCCGGAGACTCCAATAACAAATGCCGCAATGACCTTAAATAAAGCAAAAGGAAGACCTAAAAAACTATAAGTCACAAAAATACTGTCAACTCCTGTCTGCGGAGTTGAAGACAAAAATGATATAACAGAACCTTTGGAAGCTCCTTGTTTATATAAAGAGATTCCGGTGGGTACAACACCACAGGAACATAAAGGCAAAGGAACTCCAAAGAGCGAAGCTAAAAAATATGATTTGAATGATCTTTTACCCAAATGTTTTGAAATTAATTCGTCTTTAAAAAATGCGCGGCATAACCCGGCAACAGAAAAGCCAAAAAGCAAATAAATCGCCATTTCATTGAACAAAACCGCGCTTTCTCTAAAAAAAGACAGCGCAATATCAAAAACCACAATCTCCCCCTTTTTGTGACTGGCAGATGACTGTCAGGAGGCGAGGCAAATACCCTTGCCCCCTCTTTTTCGACTCTCACATACTACGTCAATCTTGCTTAAAATGTGACAGAATTTTAATGTAATGGAATAGAAAAAAGAGAGGTTGTGAAGGAAGAGAATAGACTTCTCTTATCGGAAAGATGAGAACACTACATTTTTGAGCTGTTATATTTGCCATTTGCCATTTCAATTTCGTTTATGGCAAATGGCAGATCACGAAGCCGCATATGAGGAAAGACTATGGAGCATACAGATGAGCTTCGTTTTTAACACAGTAGAAAAAATGTGCCGCCTCTAAAGCATCAACCCAGATTGTATCGTTCATGTAGTCGTAATGAGCACCAACGTGCCGCTTCTCTATCGCTGAGACAATCGTATCCATAGGCATCTCATACAACTCCGCCATCCCACTTAATGATAATCGTTTTCCACGAAATTCATCAGGGTTGTGTCCAAGTTCTCTCAAAGCCTCCTTGAATCTTTCTTTGCTGACTTGCGGGGGCATGATTAACCTCCATACGATGTGCTATTGCACGGTTATAGTTTGTGTGAAGAAAAACACCTATAACTTAATTTTAGGTTTATCTCGGCTAAGAAATCAACGGGCAAACTTTGCTGGACAAGGCTTTGACAGGATGTCGATTTTTCCCGCTTAAGGTTTGACAGTACATGTCATTTTTTTGACGTTGAAATTGCCTCAGGACCAATCTGCAATTGACTTTCCCTTCGCATCTTCCAGTGATTTATGCGGATTAAAAAGCAATCTAGGGGTTTCTATAAATATCGTATTACTTCCCATACTATTACCTAACAATTCAGAGAGTAAGGTTTCGTGATAATATACGTTTTTTCCTCTATAAACTTTTGCAGCCAAAAGCCAAAACGGACTTTCCTCCAAATTATAAGACCCGATAAAGCGTCCCTCATCATCTCTTATTTCCGAAGCTATGAATACGGGATTGAAGTGTGTTGCTTTTTTGGCGTCAGCAAAAAATTTCTTCCTATCAGCTTCTGACGCATGAGGAATCTCTAGACATACCTTTTGGATTCCCTGTTTGGTCTTGACAAAAACAGGAGTTCCTCCCATATCCCTACCCGTATTAGGGACTTCTGCCAATGCGTTCAAGGGTCTTGAATAAAGTCCCTTAAGAACAGTTTGATGGTTTTCTGATGAACGAGTTTCAGGACATGTGTGAAAAAGATTAATCATAACCTCCCACAACACCCGAATGGCTGGCTCATCAATTGAATCCAAAAATCGTTTCGACATCTGATTCGTTTGGTTTCCTACTTTAACCCATCCTGAGAGCTCTTGCGCAATTTCCGCAGCGTTTTTGATATCTTTTCGTTCGAAATAACGCCTTATTTTGCAGAGTCTCTCCCGAACCATCATGTGCGCCTTCAAAAAAAGTAACGTCTCATTCTTCGCTCCACTTGCCGTTCCCATCAGATTGTCAATATTACGAATGAATAAAGAATGCGCCTGTTCGAACCCCTTCGCTACTTCCGGGAATAGTGAAATGAGGGATCCATGTCCTGCGGGAACCATAGAAAGCGTACCATCACCTTCGACCACGGGAGTTCCGTCGTTATAAAATCGTAAAGTAGAGAGTCTGGGGCCTTGTTCCAAAAAAACAGTCTTTAGCACATCGTTTTTTTCAAATGTTTCATAGTACCCCTCAAACTTCGCCGTCATCTGGTGAGGGACGACAAAAGCCTGACCATCAAGACAACCCAATGCTAAATGTTCACGATGTTTTATCTCAAAAAAAGTCATTTCTTCTCGAACGCATGGCAACAAAGCTTTTGGAAGGTTAATAGAATGCCTAACCTCAACAAGAGTTGAAGACCTCATATTATTTCCCTCAGCTAAAGCTATTATCGCTTCTTTAAAAGATTTTGATAACGGCCATTCAAGTGCTCCGACATCGCGAAGTTTCATCGCAGCCTGACGCACCGCAATATTCGGAAGACTCTCACCACTAAATGCGCCAAGCGCACTGTTTAACTCGTGAAGGGGTTGAAAATAACGACTTCCAGCTCCGGCTGCAAGGACAAACGCCACGTACCCATCAAAGTCACAATCTGAAGTCCCTCCAAATGGCCACCCATGAGGCAACAAGCCCCCGTTATCTAAACGGCAGGTATCGACGACCTCAAATACCTGCGCGTGGCTGTGACTCTGAATCGCGTTCATTAATCTTTTCTGGTGAAGAAGAGCGGAATTGACGTCAATACCAATCTCGGTACATCGCGATTTATATTCGTCGATACTAAATTTCATGACTTCTCAACCTCTCTATGTAGGATTAGAAATTCTACGACCAGTTTAGAGCCTCAAATTGCCTTTAAACGCAATTGAGTAAATGCTTCGATTTTTTGTTTTTGCATCAACACTAATACCTCGTGTTCTTTAAAGACCTTAAGCGCCGTCTCCATGGCCGCATCTTTTACAGTTTGTGATGAATCTTGCTCACTCGCTGTGATTAAGACCCGTTTAAGCTCCTCCTGATCAATGATATTTTGATCGATTGCGCCTAACATTCTACAGGCTGCGCTGCGAAGCCAGGGAGATCCGGCTTCCAAAGCGAGAACTGAAATCTTTTTAAAAAGCCGCTTTATCGTTTCTGGGCATCGATCTTTTTCCGTTGTTGCCCGCTTAAAAATGGCTTCCAAACCCCTTGGAGATAATGTTCTTGCCTCTACTTTTAAGTAATCGAGGATTTCAGAAGCGCAAGCTGAAGGAAGGTTTGAAATCAAAGCTGCTTGGTACGCAGGACGTAATGAGCACAATTCTTCCGTTGAAATGACACAAGGAGATTCCATTTTCTTTAGGTATCTATGGCTAAAAGCCTCAGCAGTCAGATCTTCACCTTTCGCTGTCAACTCCCAATACTTGTCGTGCGAGTACCTTCCACGTCCTGGTTGTGAGTATATCAAATCCACGTTTTCCAAAATTTCAAGAATCAATTTCAAGTCATCCACATTCACCATAAAGCCTTTCTCATCCAGACATTTCAGGTCAGAAAAGCTTCTTTTCCCATTCAAGCCAAGCTGCAACATTAGTTCGAAGCAAGCGGAAATATACCGATCATCCTTTTTTGATTCAATCCAAATTGGGTTTTCTTGCAAACGATACTTCAATCTTTCAA
Source organism: uncultured Pseudomonadota bacterium (assembly GCA_903832105.1). Classification (GTDB taxonomy): domain Bacteria; phylum Bdellovibrionota_B; class Oligoflexia; order Oligoflexales; family CAILAO01; genus CAILAO01. The sequence goes on from CAILAO010000712.1 coordinate 4,655, forward strand.
GATCAATTGCCCAGGAACATTTACGGATTTCACTTGAAAGATTGATCATAATCTCCGAGAGCAAAACTTCGAGTTCCGGCAAAAATTCAATGCGGTGCACATCCTGCTGTTCAAAATCTCGCCGTCCATCCCTGGTCCCTTGCCTCACAAGATGGCTGACGAGTTTTTTTATTCGCTTGAGAAGCCCCGTTCCGATACCCAACTCATGAACAAGAAACGACTCATCTTTCACCGTCATTGCTGAAATGAAAACATAGGTTAGAAATTCCTTCTCCCTCTTCTGCGACACTTCGTCCTCGATAGATTCGATAGACTTCTCATTTTTTAAATATGGGAAATAAATTTCTAAACGCGTCTTAACATCCTTGTAAAGACGTTCCGCATGAGCTGCTTCAAGCCCATAATCAACAACTAAAAACTCAACAAAAACATCTTTAAAAATATGACAAGAGGCCCATTGTCTATGCTTTAAAACACAATACACAACATCTAATTCCAAAGTTGAAACTATTGGAGAAGAATACCCATGATCCCCTTTTCCTCCTGCAGAACTTCTGACAATGTCAGACAAATCCCTAAGCATAGGGTCTGAGAAATTCCCTGAAAGGTAAGAAAATTTGTGCTGGAGCGCAGTAAATGTCATTTTTATCGCTCAACAATAGAAAACAAAAATCCCTGATTTTCCAATATTCTATCCTTTTATCAATTATGACAGCAATAGGGCAATCTGTAAAAAGAGGTAAACTTCACAAAAAATATGCCGATTACACTGTTGAGACCCAAGAGATCTCGATCAGTACTCCGTGATAACAGAGTTTTTTGTTTGTTTTTAGTTTTCGATATAACCAAGGATGATAAATGGTCAAAAAAGCACTCAGCATCGACCAACAGATTTTCAAGACGCTGGGCTTTTCCGTCGCGGCAAAAGTGAGCGGCACGGTATTCACTTTTTCCGGCAAATCAGTCCCTGCCATTACTTCAGCTCCGGTAGACGTCCCTGGTTCGGATACTTCGTCAACCTTGCTACCCCCAAAAAGTAAAAGAAGGAAGAAAGCAACACTTAGAAGCGACTCCCAAAGCCATCGGTCTGCATGGCGGTTGGAGAAGTGGAAGTTTTCGCATCAAGATAACTCTTTTGTTGTGCAAGACCTTCGCATTCGGTTAAATACGGAGAAATTAACTCAAGCGATAGCTCAGGACACAGAGCGTCTCTTCAATAGAAAAGCCACGCATGAAATTCACTGCTCACGTGACGGTAAAATTTGGTGCTTTTTCCAATTTTTCCACCCCGAGAGTCCTGTCGTTATTTCAGCAAGTAATGCTCAAGACCCCATCGAAGATTCTAATAAACAAAATCAACCTTTAGGTCTCGGTGGCATTAGTTTTCAACTTATTCCAACGTCAGCAAATACCGTTCAGATTTTAATCTCTGACCATTTTGCCCTAGGTCTCATCCCGACTGATTTCATAGGTATCGCGTCTCAGATTATTCGCAACATCTTGGGCGCACCGAGTTATTCTCTTGACGCCAGCGTAGACCAAGAAAGAGTGAAAACTCTATTCAAAGGAGTTTCCATCTACGAAATAAATGCAAATATTGTTGACCTAGCCCTAGACTCGCTTCCATTTAACTCCGACCCTCCCGAAGGGTCAGAACTTTTCCAAGCGCAGCTCCAAAAAGCTCGCAAACTTTTATTCAAAAACACGTCTCCCTTTTTATTTTCAGTCGAAACCGTTGCAGATGGCCTCACGATCCGACTTTGTAGAACAACCGAATCTCGAACATTTTCACCCTTAGATCATCCGACCATTGGGGTTGACATTTTAGAATCGCGAGAACTAGGAGAGCAATTCCGAGACTTGGAAGTTCTGCTCCTCCGAGGAAATTACGACGCAGCGCTGGACATCTGTCGCAAGGCGCTTTCTCAGCATTCAGGCTCCTTATACATATTAAGACGGCTAGCTTTTCTTTCTCTCACGGGTAGATTCGATTCGGAACTGAATCGATTCTTTTCAACCGCCTTAAGCCTTGAACCTGAAAATAAGTTATTTCTTTCATGGGGTATAGCTATAGCCGAAAAAAATGGACATCACCAGGAAGTTCTCAATCTTCTCTCGAAGCTTGGCCGTAAATTGAGCCTTCAGATCGAAAATGCCGAAATGCTGAGTTCATTCGACGTTGTGCTCCCAGAACTTTTAGGAGACGCCTGGAGGCATGATAATCTTGATAAGGCAAAAGAATGTTTTCACCGAATAATCCAGAGAAAGGGTCCGTTACCACGTATCCTCCACAAACTTATTGAAGTGGCCGTTACCGAATCAGATACTGCCAGCGAAAAACAGTACCTGCTAACGCTCACTCAGGTGGAGCGTAGAAAACGCGAACTGACTAATGTCCATCACAGGCTGGCAAGTCTCATTGCGGTCGAGTCTCCGGAAGAAGCCCTACCAATAATCTGTAAAGCCCTTTCGATCGATCCGTTCAACCTCCCATCGACCACTCTTCTTGCCGATCTTCTTGTCCGATTGAATCGCCCGGAGCATGCACTTCAGGTTCTTGATCATTTGATTCAACATAATAAATCTTCCTGCATTACTTCTACTGAATTCTCAAGTCTATCGCCAAAAGACCTCGCAGAATTGGAATATAGAGTCGGACATATATGGGCTAGCTCTCTTCAAAGACCTGATATCGCAGAACCGCGTTTTAGAAACACACTCCGCCATCAGCCGACATATATCAATGCTATTAATGAACTGATTACTCTATACAGACAGACAAAAAATCATCGACGACTAATCGAAATGTTGGAGTTTAAATTTGACG
>CAILAO010000713.1 GCA_903832105.1 uncultured Pseudomonadota bacterium
AGTCTGGTGGAAATGCAAGTAAAAAAGTGATTGCAGGAACAGTTTTCAGCCTTCCAGATTCCTGCCTTTCTGATTTTCCGCCCCCTGAAATCCTGACTTCCCGCATGCTGCGTCCTGAAGGCCTGGACTGGAGCCAATTAAAATGCGTTTACCCTGAATTCACTCCTCGGGTCTCTTGACAACGAGCCCCCGAGATGTAACCGGAAGCATCATGCTTACATGCTTTGCAAAAAACTCAATCAATTTTGGATATCGACTGCGCAACTGGTAAGCCCAGAAAAGCTGGCGCCGCGGAAAACGGTGCTTTGATAAAATCTGAAGAACCATGGCTTCATCTTCGGAAAAACCAAGTTCTTTACTTCTAGAAAGAAGAGTTTCCGCTGACTCTCGGAGTTTTGTATCGAGTTCAATATGTTTTTTTCTTGCGCCCAAAAGATCGACTTTTTGGGTTTCTTCTTCAAAAAGCTCCATATAGTGTTGCCAGGAGCTTGCGAGAAGACTTAGCGTCGGAATTCGCTGGCCAAAGTGCCTGAGTAGAAGAAGGATTTGATCGACCGGATAGGTCTCTACTAACATTTTTGCATAAACTTCGGCTTCGACAAGTTCATCGTCATCGAGGCTTCGAGAGATAAGGTAAGATTCAAGAACGCGGTCCCACGTGGTGACGGTTGCTGGTTTTACGCCGACCTTTTTCGATTTTCGCTCTATTTTTTGGGCCTTTACCTGCCCTTCGAATAGCTTGAGATTTTTTGCACCTTTTCTTCGGAATGGGAATACGATCGCATCTTCTGTGGAGGCGTCATGCTCGAATGGAAGCTGCCATTTCGAAATCTTGTACTGAATACTTATGCGAAATGATTTTTTTTCTTTTTTGGATGAAGCTGCGTTAAAATGAAGACGGATCATGTTTTTTGCGCTGAGACCTGCCAAAGCGGTATCGATAGCTTTATTATCCCAGCTAATGACCGAAGACAGCTCGTCGGACGTCGTCAGAAACTGATCAAATCCAGAAATGGCGCAATTTAATAGATAAAGAAAGATACCGTATTCGCATTGGGAGAGCCGCGCCATAGCCAGGATTTTACAACCGGAATCGAGAAAAAACTTTTCTACTTTTAAATTCATACGTTTACAAACCGATCGTGTTGGATGAAGTGTTATCGTACATAAATCGAGCTAATATCACACCACTTAGAGATCATTTGTGCCCTTGGATCACTTAACATCGCTTTTAAAACAGAAGCCGTGACTTTGACGTCGCCAATCGATCTATGCCGCGCCTCAAAGTTAAAACCAAAGTGTCTCGCCAGGGCATCGAGATTTCTTTCGCTCAGCTCTGGAAGAATTATTTTAGAGAGTTTTAGGGTGCAAAAGCAGGGCCAGTCGAGATCTATTCCAAGCCGTGCACTAGCGGCCTTCAGAAACGAAAAATCGAATTCTGCGTTGTGGGCGACAAGGATCCCCTGTTCAATAAACTTCAGAAACTTTGGAAGAACCTCTTCGATCTTGGGCTGGTCTTTCAAGATCTCAGCTGATAGTCCAGTGAGGCTTATGGTATTTTGCGAAAGTTCAACATCAGGACAGATAAGCGTCGAAAATTCATCAATAACCTCAGACCCTTTGATCTTTTGTGCTCCTATCTCAATAATGCGATCATTCACTGGGCTGAGACCGGTTGTTTCGAAGTCGAAGATCACAAGCGAGGCGTCGCTTAGTGGGAGTTCCGGTGGTGGTGTGAATCGAATGAGTTGACGCAGAAAAAAACGATGATCGTTAAAACCGCCCTTTTCAACCTCGTCCGCAGGAAAGAGGACGTCATGGAACATCGAGTAAGAGAGTTGCGTCGTCATTGATCTAAGAAACCTGATTTTTTGATTATAGGGTCATCCCCTTAAAGTTTCCCCGGATTATCATAAAATCTAAGATAGAGATATTGAAATCCTTCAAGCAGTTCAGAGGGCACCCAAAGAAGGATTCTCGCGGCGACCTTTAAATAGTTGTTACTCTCTATAATCTCAGCTAGTTGAGGGCTGTTTTGATTGTAAAAATGAACGACTTGTCTGCCCCATCCTGTCTTCAGAAGAACGACTCTGCGAAACCATTTAAAAAGCCTAACTTTTTCATGAAGTGGAGACCCATAAGCTGCCGTGACGATAAAGCACTTCTTATCGAGGCTCGTGGCGGGATCTTCGCCATTAAATTCCGTTGAAGTCATATTAAGACCAGGTTTTTCAAATTTACACGCAGATCGTTGAATGCCATCTGGTTTGAAAAATGCGAATACGGCGTAAGTTTTATCAGGGTCAAGACCGGGTATTGTGATGGACCCTTTGTTGCCGGTATAAACGGCGCTGACCCCAGGAAGCGTGTTAAGAGAGGCTGGGCCAAGCAAGTACACATTTTTATCACAGGTTATACATTCGTCTTCGTGCGGTGTAAATGTACACGACGCATCACTGTCCGTCGCGGCAGACGACTCGTATTTTTTTGCCTTTGAAATTGTAAACGAATCTCGGTCGTCTTCAATGGCTACGACATACATACCATCGTAAGCATGCTGAGCGCCATTATCTGAGCCGGCAATCAGACTTTTCTCTTGCCAGTTAAGCACAAGAGCTTTGTGGGTCGCTTCAAGACTTACAAGTTCAGGTTTATCATCAGCAACAAAGTTGCTTTTTGTGATTTCCACATTTTCCTGTTTTTGGATTGTGCTGAGATTATTGTACTCAACAGTAATTTTCACATAATTCTTGGTACCAACAAGTGTTGAGAGTTGAGTATCGTCAATGCCGGTGATTGTCACTGTATACGTATAGTCAACGTTTCCAGTCGAGCTTGTTTGCTCGGATAAGGAAACATCTGTGATATAAAAATTTTCTATGGAGGAATTTGCAGTTTTGTACGGAAGAGAGGTGTTTTTACTATCAACGAGTTTGACTGCGACGCGTTCTTCAAAGAAGGTTTTTGTGGAATCCTTTGGTGTAATTTCGGTTCTATAAATATCACTAATTATAAAGGTAATCGTAAATGATCCGTCCGCCAGGTTTCTTGGGAGAGAGCCTGTTGGTTTGGCAAGTTGTCCGGAAGCCGAAAAAGCGTGTTCGGAACTAAAAAATGCGGCAATCAAAATACCCAATATTACCCAACGACACATGATATGACTCCTCACAAATGAATTACTTCGCAAGATCTATCTCCAAACCATCATAAGCGAAATAGACTTTTGGTCCGTTTTTATCGATCCGATCCCAGACGTTTTTGTATGCAGGAAGTTGTGCTTCCAAATATTTCTGGGTTTTTTCGTGCATTGTTTTAAGCTTCTGATAATCAGCCCAGGGATCGTGATGAGCCATCACGATGTTCCGAATTCCCTCGCGAAGAGCAAGGTCAACGCCGATGCTAGGTGAGCAGTGTCCCCAATCAAACTTGTTGGCAAGCTCCGCCATTTCATATTGACCGTCGAACACAAGAAGATCCAATTTTTGATAGGAGGGTAAATCATCCTTAAGGCTTTCATCTGTGAGTCTTTTGTACTCGCTGTCAATTCCAACGGTCAAAGCCTCGTCTTTGCTTTCAAAACGATAGCCAAAAGCCTGTCCTGGATGATCGAGTTGAAGCGGAGTAATTTTAAAGTTTTCAAGTTGGATAGACTTATGAACATCAAGTTTTTTGAATTCAATCTTTGAAGAAAGTTGTTCAAATTTTAAAGGAAAATTCACGCCATTGAAATTAATTTTAACAAACTCGGGCGTATTATCATGAACGTGATAGATTGTGATCTTTGCCCCGGGAACATAAACAGGAATGAAAAACGGCAGCCCCATGATATGATCCCAATGCATATGAGTCAGAAAGATTGAGAATTCCTTCCTCCCTTGTGAGGTATGATAAGTTCCTGCCTCGCGCAGACCGCTTCCCATATCAATGAAAACAGCCTGGTTACTGTCTGCAACCTCAATGCAAGTTGTATTGCCCCCAAATGACAGGGGGTGACCAAATCGGCCTTCTTTAATGGCGCTCGAAAAGTCGTCTAGATCTTTCATACCGAATTTCTTGGCTTGGGTGATCAGCTTCTGAAAAAGATCAACGACGTCTTTATGCTTGGTTGGGCTGGGAAGTGATCCTCTAGAGCCCCAAAACTTGATCCGCACAACGATCCTTTCAAAAAAGGTAAAACCAAAGTCTTTTCCAATTAGGAATAATAGTTTAGTATATTATATTGAGGCTTAAATGGTAGAAATATTTGCCTTTTAGGGATAAGATGGGGTGTCAGGCGGGGCGGTTTTTGTTAAGTAGAGAAGGCGTTTATGGCTAAAGTCGAGAAAAAACGAGGTGTTACGCTTGAGTTAGCCGACGGAGTTTATCATCTTTCGGGGATTTTAGACGAATACGCCGATTTTAGCGCCCTCATTCCGGTCTCGGAACCTCTAAAATTGAATCTTAAGGGGATTAAACAGCTTAATAGCATTGGCATTCGCAACATGCTTGAATTCTTGAAAAAAACAGGGTCAATGCGCATCGAATATTACGAATGCCCCAGCGAATATGTTGATCAGATAAATATGATCCCAGCCCTTCTTGGCTTTGGTGAGCAGAAGGGAGAGGTGAAATCTCTTTTCATTCCTTTCGAATGCCAAAAGTGTGATCATGCCGAGGACACTCTCAAGTTGATCGACGAAGTTATGGCGGAGCTTGGTTCTGATGGCACTTCGATCGCAGCAAAATGCCCAAAATGCGGTGGCGAAATGATTGTATATAATGATTTTTACTTCTCTTTTCTTTCTCGTTAGATCGTCGCAAAAAATGAGCGTTACAAAGACAAATTTAGGTATAACTTAGAGCAGCATAGGTTAAACCGGGATTTTGCATTTAAGATCTACTGCGAAGCCCAAAACCGACGCACCGCCTGCGTTACGCTCAGAAAATAGCCTGGCCTGTATGTACAATACTATTCCAGGCCATTTTCTTCGCAAGCCTTG
>CAILAO010000714.1 GCA_903832105.1 uncultured Pseudomonadota bacterium
ATGTCCTAGCCTTGTCAGGTATCTGCCGGTTTTTCTTTTTTTTCTCTTGGGACTTATGGCAAAGCCAATGCTAGTGACGCTTCCTTTTGTCCTGCTTCTGCTTGATGTTTGGCCCCTTGGAAGATTAAAATCATGGAAGCTGAATACAAAATGCAGCGGGAGAAATACTAAAAAATCAAAATTACCGCCGCAGAAAAATTGCAAAACCGATCGGCACAACGCTTTTATTTTCAGTCTAATTCTTGAAAAGTCCCCCTTGTTTTTTCTATCTGCTGCCTCTTGCATTGTGACTTTTTTGGTACAGAAAAAAGCAGGTGCTGTCGGATCGCTTGAGGTTTTTCCCTTTAGCGTGAGATTTGCAAATGCAGTTGTTTCATATTGCAGTTACATTGCAAAGATGCTATGGCCGTCAAACTTGACTGTGTTTTATCCTCATCCCGAGAAAATCCAATGGGGTTTTCTTGCCTTTTCAGTCGTGCTGCTTTTAGCATTATCAACAGCGGCAGTACATTATGCCCGGCAAAAACCATATATGCTTGTCGGATGGCTCTGGTATCTGGGGACATTGCTGCCTGTTGTCGGGCTGGTGCAGGTAGGAATGCAAGGCAGGGCAGACAGGTATACGTATATTCCTCTCATCGGCATATTCATAATTATTGCCTGGGCTATCCCTGAGCTTACAGCCCGTTTGCGCTACCAGCAGGAACTGTTGGGCGCATCAGCCATAGGGATCATTCTGCTTAGGGAGACAGCATCTACAAAAGTACCGTTACAGGACGGATGATTATGTCCCACCAAGGAAGCTGTTCAGAGCGCTGAAGACGGCGTTCAAGTTCTGTTTTCCTTTTGCTATTAAGCCGGATACCTTTTTCGTACACCCCTGTCATGAGGGTCACCGTTGCCTGTACTTTCCTCCATAGAAAATTGGTCGCTCTCTCCAATACAGTTTCCATGCTATCGAGAAGATATCCATTCCATGATCGTTCCAGGCCACCCCAATAACGTTCGATTGCATTGTATTTGCTGTGGTAGGGCGGATAGTAGACCAAACGAACTTCCACATGTTCCTGATCAGCGAATTCAATCATGCGTTGCAGGAATTGACTTCTGTGACCGCTACACTCGGGGCCGTTATCCATGTTGACAACGATGCGTTTTACCGCACGCAATCGTTCTTGGTTAGCCTTCCACCAGAGATCGATCCCATCGGCCAAGAAATCGCTGGTCTTGTTGCTGGCGGTAAAAAAGAGAAACGCTTTGCCGTTGTCGGTTTCAAGTATTCCGCCCGGCACCAATTTTTCCTTGAGCATCATATCGTGATCCGCCGCCTTGACCGCTTGGAGTCCGCGCGAAAGCCCGCCCCGGGAATATGGGCCAATGTTAACGGTGGCTTTGGTATCCACACTAATCCGGATCGCTTCTGGATCGGCATCCGCTGCAGCGTTAACGAGTTTCACATTGTCGAAGATCGCGTCGGTGTATTGCGTTTTTTTTGGACCTGAGTTTTTGCCACACGCCGAAGTCGATAGTCTTGACGGTTCAAGATATTGGAAAGTGTCCGTACGGAGGGAACCGTTTCATCCGACCACCCCATCTCTAACAACGCACATCGCACGGCCGCCGCTGTCATGTTCATGTAGGAAAATTCTGTGCGCAAACTCGCTTGTGCTTGGCTCGCTGAATCTACGATTTTTCGTATGTCTACTAACAACTGCGGATGTTTCTCCTCTGTCGTTGGCTTTCGCCGCTCCGAAAGATCATTCACGCATGTGATGCCTGTTTTCAGCTCGTTCATCCCTAATGTGATGGCAGTTCGCCTCCATCCAAATACATCCTCAGCCACACGGGGTTTGCCGTCCAATAGCGTATTGGTTATATCGGCCATTGCTTGTCGGCGAGCAGGCCAAGGAATTCTATCCGTTAGGCGCTGAACCAGCTCGACCACTGCCATGGGAATACCGTTTCGTTCCAGAATTGATGTCTTCATATCAAAGCCTCCTGTTTTCTCTCGATATGAAGATAACATTAAAAACGGTACATTAGCAATAACTTTCTCCCTAAGCTTATACAATTGAATTACTCTCAACAAAAAAATCCACATACACTCTATTTAAAATATTTAGTTTATCAATAGCATTAAGTGGTGATACAATAAGTTTATCAACTGAAATTTCAACTGAAATTTCAAATAGAAATAGTGGAGATTTAAGTTTAAGTACTTTAATTTCAACAGAATCATCAAATAGAAATAGTGGAGACTTGAGTTTGTCAACATCTTTAAGTGGAAACACAACAAGTTTATCAACTGTGGTTTCAACTGAAATATCAAATAGAAATAGTGGAGATTTAAGTTTAAGTACATTAATTTCAACAGAAAGTTCAAATAGAAATAGTGGGGATACTTCATTAAGTAATGGTTTATCAAGTGAAATTTCAGATAGAACTTCTAATGATTTAAGTTTATCAACTTTAATTTCAACTGAATCATCAAA
>CAILAO010000715.1 GCA_903832105.1 uncultured Pseudomonadota bacterium
AGGCCGCTTCCTGCTGTGACCTGTTTTACGGTCCCGACACTTGATCCGACAGTGAGTTTCCCGTCGTTGTTATAAACGATGGTGTCATTATCGATCGGAGTTTTTAACGCGAACGGGATAACTGAAAACTTTTGTCTTGGAAATGTAGCACCGCTCTTCACGTCTTTGACTTCGATATAAACTGGCGTCGAGGGATCTTGAAACACTTGGTGAAACTCTGTGGGTGTTAAGGTGATGTTAAGCTGGAAAATGCCTTCTGCAATGCTAGTCCCAGGAAACGAGATGGGACTTGGACCAATCGGTGAGCCACCAGCTCCAGCATTATAGAAGCTGACTTCGAGATCAAGTTTTCCATCTTGACCGAGGATTGGGCCACCGTTTGCTTCGGTGAGGCGTGCTCCGTAAGATAAGTTATATTCCTCAGCGTGTGCAAAAGGCGCTAGTCCGATAGAGCCAATCAAGAAAAATGTTATCGCTAAACCTTTATAGAAAGTATTCATAGTCTCCCCCTCTAGTGCTCATTGTTTGTATGATCGGAGGATTTCTTTAAAACTTTAACTAAAGTTCCTTGGTGCTATATTTGCCTTTATAATAGATGGGTTATGGTCCTCGTTTTTTTGATTTTCAAAACACGGAAGAAACTGAAAGGGGGCACACACAGCATTTGCTAAAACTTTAGGCGGATTCGGTGTGTTTCCCCCTTTAAATGGCTGTTGGCAGACACAGCAAAAATTGCCACAATGAAAAATCTTTAGAAAGCATAGTCCTAATTGCTGGGAGGAAGACTCATATGACCGCTATCGAAAAACTCGTCAAAGAACTCGAATGTCTCAAGACTACAAAATACGGCTACGATTTTTTATTAACGTGGATGAAGTCTGACGACGAAATTCTCTCCACGCTTAAAGTTGCGGATATCCTTAGAAAAATGCGAGAAGAGAATGTTTCGTGCCGAATCTTCGACTCGGGGTTAGCTGTTTCGCTCTTTCGCGATAACTCCACCCGCACAAGGTTTTCATTTGCTTCGGCTGCTAACCTTCTCGGACTTACCGTTCAAGATCTTGATGAAGGCAAATCTCAGATTGCTCACGGCGAGACGGTACGCGAAACGGCTAACATGATTTCTTTTTTAGCTGAAGTGATCGGGATTCGTGACGATATGTTTCTTGGAGCTGGTCACACCTACATGAAGGAAGTGGCTGATTCGCTCGACTTTGGTTATGAGGAAAAAGTGCTCCCGAGACGTCCAAGCGTCATCAATCTTCAATGCGACGTCGATCATCCAACGCAATCGATGGCAGACCTTCTCCACCTTCAGCACCATTTTGGCTCCCTGGAAGCACTGCGCGGTAAAACCGTCGCTATGACATGGGCCTATTCACCGAGCTACGGCAAACCCCTTTCGGTACCGCAAGGCATTATTGGCCTTATGACAAGATTTGGCATGAACGTTCGCCTTGCACACCCCGAAGGATATAATTTAATTCCCGATGTTCTCGGTGTTGCCAAGAAAAATGCTGCTAAGAGTGGTGGATCATTTGAGCTAACCCACTCCATGAACGATGCGTTTTCTGCTGCAGACATTGTGTACCCAAAGAGCTGGGCACCATACGCAGTCATGGGACGCCGAACAGAGCTATTGCGTGCCAAGGATCATGAAGGTCTGAAGGCGCTCGAAAGAGAATGTCTCGCGAACAACGCCAAATTTAAAGATTGGGAATGCACCGAAGCCAAAATGAAATTAACAAAAAAGGGTAAGGCCCTTTATATGCACTGTCTCCCCGCCGACATTTCGGATGTCTCCTGTAAAGAAGGGGAGGTTTCAGCCAACGTGTTTGAGAAATACCGTATCGACACCTACAAAGAAGCAGGATTTAAACCCTATATCATCGCAGCTATGATGCTGCTTGGACAGTTTAACGAACCATCCGAGGTGCTAATGAACCTCGTCAAGAAGGCTTCTCCGAGGGTTAGACAGTAGTCGATTTATTGAGCCATCCGACATTCTGGCGTATAATAATAGGTGACACCTTAAAAGAAGGCTAACCATGCGTTTTATTTTGATTTTAAGCATCATATTCTCATCTTTTTTTAGCGGAAACATGCTTGCCCAAAAATCCGAGCTATCTCAGTTTTCTATTCCGGGTAAGAACGCTACCGAATTGAATGAAGAAGCAATGCGGTTTTTCTTTTTGTTGAATTTTGATTCAGCCTCAAAAAACGCCCGTGAGGCAATGATGGTGGCACGGATTAAATCCGGCATCGATTCGCCGGAGGAAGGGCGCGCCCTCTATATCTTGGGCAAAATCGAGCTTGTCCAAAAAAAAATGCCTCGGGCCGAGTATTTTTTTAAAAAAGCCCTCCCCATTCAGGAAAAGTATTTCACGCAAGACCCCCTCTCCATCGCAGAAACACTTGATGGCCTCACGACAATCTACATGGATCAAAAAAAGTTGGACCTAGCTGCCGAAGTCACTCAACGTGCTACCAAAATCCGCGAAATGGCCCTGTCGGCTCAAGAAGCCCGTGTCAACCAAGCGAAAACCTCTGGAGTCAAAACTGTAAAGATCACCAACACGATAAAAACGGCAAAAAATTTCGAGAACTTAGCCGCCATTCACTATCTGAAAAAGGAATATGACAAAGCCAGGCCATTTTACGAGCGTGCGCTTCTACTACAAAAGTCCGCTCTTCCACCCGAATCACTCGACCTCGCAAGAGCTTATGAGAACCTGGCTGAAGTCAACCTCAGACTTCATAGCGAAAAAGAAGCCGCAACACTCTATGAAGATGCTCTACGCATACGAAAACTTGACTTGGAAAAGGAGCCCCTCCCGCACATCAAATCGCTCGACACCCTAGCGAGACTTTATATCAAAGAGAAGGCCTACACCGAAGCCCAAGCCTGTTATGAACTTTCTCTCACGCTAAAGCTTAAAGTCTATGGAGATTGGCACCTTGAACTCACTTCAAATCTTGATAATCTCACGACAATCTATAGGCTCCGCAAGCAGTTTTCGGAAGCAAAACCATACGCACGTCGCTCCCTCGCTATCCGAGAAAAGGTCCTGGGGCGAAGGCATCCCGATGTCGCGGATTCTTTGGACCGACTCGCCATCGTTTACGATCACCAAGGGCGTTATTCCAAGGCTGAGCCTCTTTATAGCGCAGCCCTAGACATCCGAACCGAGGCTTTTGGCAAGGATCACCTCAATACGGCAGTTTCTCTCAATAACTTGGCTCGGGTCTGGGTTCAGTTAAAAAAATATAACGACGCAGAAGCTCTCTATCGTAAAGCCATTTCAATCTGGGAAAAAAAGCTTGGTCCGGAAGATCTAACTCTGGCGATCCCATATTCTAACCTAGCAGAACTCCTAGCTTCTCAAGGTAGAAACGATGAAGCGGAAATCTCTTACAAAAAGACCATCTCACTTTACGAACAAAAAGTCGCCAGCGACGACCCAAGACTTCTCAGGGCTGAACGAAATCTTGAATCTTTTTATCAGAAGCTTGAAAAAAGTAAGAGAAAAGAGGATTTTATAGAACCAGAGCTATTTAAAAAGTCAATCGAGATGAGCACCAAGAACCCTCTGTAATCATTTTCAAAAATACCCTTTACAATAAATCCAAAACGAGATACTCTCCGTCGGGCTTATAGATAGAAATAGCAAAGGGGAGCATTCATGCGAAATCGAGTGTCTTCAAGGTTCTTTTTGCAAGAGTTTGTCGTTTTGTCGATCACCATCTCGCTTTTAATTCTATCGTTCTTTTTTATGAGCTGCGCCAAAGAAGTCAGCGCTGAAGATAAAAAAAGAGAAGAAGATCGTCGCCAAATAGCGCGCCTTAGCAAAGCCGTGGGAGAGTACGAGGGCTTTGCTGAAACAGAGGAAGGGCAAGCTATTCCAGCCTATCTAAACCTCACGATACAAAACAATCCTTCCAATGCGGGTGACGCCCCCTCGCTTCAAGCTTCACTCACACTGGGGCTCTTTGGCGGGCTTTCGATGTCGTCAAAAGCAACATCGTATGATCGCGGCGCCAGCAAAATGACCGCTGCGTTTGGTCTTCTCGCCAATCCTACCGGCGGCGATCCCTCTGGGAGCGGCGCCAAAGGTAAAACTCTCGAATTGTACAGTATCGTACGTGATGAGGGTTTGACTGACGCCTATTTAAAGGGTTCCAGCGGTAAAACCTATCCGGTCACATTGAAAAAGTGTGACGGTAAGTGTTCCCAAGACTCTTCTTCTGATGCCAAGTTCTCCTACGAACTATCTATAACAACCGATCAGGCTACGACGTTAACTGTCCTCGATCTCAGCCGCGAAACGGGCGAAGTGAAAGCACCTGAAAATTCCGACATGCCAGCACTACCTGTCTTGTCGGCGACTATTAAATTCCCCGGCACGGCACAAGTCCCTCAAATGGCTAAAGATGTTCTTTACGACCCCCTTGATGGAAGCTTTGAATTAACTTTCACTAGTTCGGAAGGTGTCAAAGAACCCCTCAGATTCCTCTTCAAGAATGTTTTCTACCCACGAAACCCTTCTGATATTTCTTTTAGCTTTTTATGGGATGGCGCTATGGAAGGAGCAATCGAATTCAACTCGGCACCTTTCGGACGACTCGTCGCGAGCCCAATTGCTCTTCCGCTGAAGCAAGAAATGGCACCTCAAGATCTTCCTCCTCGCTATTTCTCTGGCCGCTATCAAGCAACACGTGATTCTTACGAATTTCCAGCTATCGCCTATTTGGACTACCAAGGCACTGAAGGAAAAAACACCGGAGAATTCCCCTTTCAGTCCTTCCCTAACCTCAAACTAAGAGTTGTTCTTTGTGTTGATGGCGAACTATTTGCAGAAAAACTACTCGCACTTTCATCGTTCGATCACTTAGATGCTCTCGGTAGGTTTACAGACACCGAGAAAGATTCTGATAGTCTGCTTCAAACAACCGTTCAAAATAACGGGAAAAAGAGCTGGAATCAGTTGTCCGGGATATTCATCAACAAGACGACTGGTTCCGAGACTCAGCCAGTTGGAGGCGAAACACCTGCTCAAATCGAACTAACAGCCACCGAGGGTGATCAAACTCCAAATTGTTATAGCACCCTTCCCCTCGACAAAGTCCTTAAGCCTTCCACCGACACCAGATCTTCAGAAGAAAGTGCGCAAAAAGGATCTCTCACATACTACGGCTTTCTCACATCGAAAAGCGGGGAACGATCTCCGCTCTCTCTTGCAGTATTCCCCGTCCGAAACCCAAGTTCGGAAGGTGAGGTTCCTTCGCTTCAATCTTCGATCAGAGTAGGTTTTTTCGGAGGGGTGACCCTTTCTTCTGAATCAACTTATTTTGACTGGAGTACCGGAAAAATCACATCATCTTTTAAAAGGCCCTCCGGAACACCGCTCGAACTAAAAACCACGCTGACCGCTGATGTTTTAACCAATGCAGTCCTCCTGGGTCCAGGTTCCGGAGCAATGCCTCTCAACTTGTCCCGCCGCGGTCCGCAGTATAGTCACGGATCTCTTGAAACATTTTTCAATCTTCAGTTAACACCGAGCGGTGCGACATATAACCCTCAAGAAAGCCCAAGCGCCATTCTATCCGTCAAGAGAAAACGTGAAGACATAACAGCCCCGGCTAATAGCGATCTGCCTTTTCTCCCAGCTCTTGAAACATCGATCAAGCTTGATGGTATCGCTCAGACCCCACAAACGGGAAAACGGGTCATTTATGATCCTTTGAAAGGAAGCCTCGATATCCAGCTAACGGATAACTCTTCGATAGAATTCTTTAACATATTTTTAAATCATAATTTGAATGATAACCCGGACTATTCCTCAGGGCTTGATTTGTTGCCAAGACTCCAGGGGAGTCTATATCTCGCAGGCTCAGAAATCTCGACAGTCCACGCTCAAGTGGCTCGAGATACCCAGCTCGCCCCACTTAAAGACCTTCCCAGCAAGACGTTTCTTGGTGTCTTTACCCCGTCGGTCGGAACAGCACCCGAAAGACAGGTTGTCATTTTTCTTGACTACCAAGGCACGGCAGGACTTAATACCGCAGAATACGCGTTCCCACTTTTTCCTAACTTAAAGATGACCGTCATTCTTTGTAACGGAACTGAGCAACTTGGAGAAAAAAGACTCCAACTTTCGTCGCTCGACTATCTTTCGGGAAACGCCTTATTTAAAAGTTCCACGGGAAATAAAAACGATCTGGATGTTCACTTCTCGAAAGCTTGGGATGAAATCGCCGGGAGTTTCAAAAACACCTCCGAAGGTTCTTCGGGCAGCGGAACTATCAGAGCGACTTTGACTGCTGGGGCCGTCGATCCGAGTAACGCCGCTTGCGGTATGTAATCAGTTTATCCTTTACTTCTATCTTGAATCTCGATGCCGGTGTTTAGGTTACGCGCATTAAAAAGTCTTTCCACATTAATGTATTTAAATTTTTGCGTCCCTTTATCGATATCTTTCTCTCCCGCTTTTGGCATATCTAAGTATGCAACGATTACGAAGACTTGATAGCCCTGTTCGTTTGTTTCTGCTCCAATACATGCCGCAACAGGAGAGTCGCGTTTAATCTTCTTTCCGCCTTCTTTCTCATCAGGGATAATGGGAACTTCAAATTGCTGCTGGCCTTTTCGCTTTTTTTGAGCGCGCCTTACAATGACTTGCCTCTTTCCGCCAGAGCACTTCAAATTGCACGAAGCCAGTGCAAAGTTTAACTCATCGGTATATCTTCGTGCGCCAACACTTGGAGAATCCTTGCACTGCGTCTCGTACTCGCTTAAACCTATATATTTTAAACTAGACGAAGTCATGGTCACAAAATTTGACATCTGCCAATCGGTTTGACTTGTATTCATGTGCTCGACATTGTGATCGTGATCTCTTTGGACGTGTTTCATAACCCACTCAGCTAGCTCCGTTGAATTTTTTTTGGCTTCAGCCACTGTTTCGGCATAGATGTGTTGGTTGTACCATTTATAAGCCATGTACATCAGGGTTACCATGATCGCCACAGCGATCATGATTTCAACAAGAGTCGTACCTGATTCTTTGCTGAATATGTTAACTTTTTTAGCATTCATCTCTGACCCCTAAAAAAGACATCATCGAAGATTCGTGACGTAGAAATAGGTTGGCCTCTTGTGTGTCACTTCCTTTACCCCAGCGGGAGTTTTATGGATCCAGTACATAGTCATCTGAACTTCCATAACGCATCCGTATCCAAGGGAACACATAGATGCTTGCTGGGCTCCAGAGGAATGTTCCACTGTGACATCGAATGTTGCGAACGCGTATCGAAAGTTGTTAAACCCTTCCATCAATGCATCTCGTCTTCTAGCGTCTTTAACGACTTCTAGCTCGGCACAAAAGAATATTTTTCCACCTGTGTTTGCAAAATCACTCCTTTTCTCGCATTCGCCAAGAGCGTTCGTTATAAAACTCGGGGGAATTTTCATCTCGTGGTTTTTCAGTCCTTTTTTACTCAAATCCTCAAACCGATTATCTTTATCGAAATATCTCATGGTCCAATTTTGACCGACTTTTACCTTTGAAGATCTAAAACTCTGGTTTCCACCAACAACTAAGGCCCTAATCATTTCTCCCATTGAAAACTTCACACCTTCTTCTACGGATCTATAAGACTGCCGACTTGCAACGTTCTTCCTAGAAAAAATCTGGACGCTGGAATTGATCATGACGCCCGTCACGACAACGCCAAGAATGGCGACTGCAATCAAGACGCTGATCATCGAGAAACCTGCTGAGTTGCCTCTCATCCTCACTTCTGTCTCTACCCCCAAAAAAAGTTCCCAACCCACGCTCCAGCGTCCTTATCGGCCATGACCACCAAAAACTTTAGTGAGTTTATTTAACGTGTTGTAATTTAAAGATTAAATCCCTAAAAACAGCACCGACAAGGCTTGCGAAAAAAATGGCCTGGAATAGTATTATGCATACAGGCCAGGCTATTTTCTGAGCGTAACGCAGGCGGTGCGTCGGTTTTGGGCTTCGCAGTAGATCTTAAATGCAAAATCCCGGTTAAAAAGGGGGAAAGCGTCTACGTTGAACAATTTAGTTTAATATTTCCAATTATATCAATTTGTTAAATTTTTCTCTAAATATTTCTTAAGGTTTGTCCGATAAGGATCCTAGAGGGAATGCCTGTTCGAAATAGTCGATTTGTATAAACTTATTATTATAGGTGTTTTATGACTTGTTATCAAAATGTTATACAAAGCGTCTTCGTCGTCTCTTTTATGCTGCTCACGAATTGCTCCGATGAAAAAATCTCCGAAGGCAGTAGTCGTTCCTCCTCTGGTTCATCAAAGTCAAAGAGCGTCGATTCGTCGTCTGACAGCACGATCAAAAAATCTGCCTCAGAAGTGACTCCAACCCCGACTCCAACCCCGACTCCAACCCCGACTCCAACCCCGACTCCAACCCCGACTCCAACCCCGACTCCAACATACTGCGAAAAAAGTGGCATCCAAGTCCCAGTCGGTGAGACTAAAACTGTCGGTACAGAGAGCTGCACCTGCTCCAACAACGGCACGGGCCTGTTAATTTCTTGCAACGCAATAACGCAACCTGCAGCCTCTTGTGTCGTTGACGGAGTGACAATCGCATCAGGTCAGACCTATACCTTTCCAACCGATAGTAAAACATGCTCCTGCAGTAACGGCGTCTCAAGTTGCACCACGCCAGCACCGACGCCAACGCCAACAATAGTTGCAGCAAGTTGTGTCCGAAGGGGTGTAGATATCTCCGG
>CAILAO010000716.1 GCA_903832105.1 uncultured Pseudomonadota bacterium
CTCAGCTTTTCCATTAGGATTATCTTTTCTAACATCAACGCGAATTTTGATAAAACCGGGAAGGGTTTCGACAGTTGTAGGGCCGACGACGACTTGGTCAACTGAAATAATCCCCTCGGGCTTGGGTTGGGCAGGAAGTTCTTTTGCAACCTGATAGACTATTTTTTCTTCTGGTTGCTCGCTTGCTTCTTGTGCCTCTTGCGGTTTTGGGGCAGCCACTATTTTCTCAAGTTGCTGATTGGCTTTTTCGGGAGTGCGGAGATCTGCTGTCTCTCTCTTGGAGGTTGTTGCGGACAGGGGCTTTTCCTTTACGTTAGTATTATTATCCTGTTTGGAATATGCCGCCTCAAAGACCCCCTCATAACGGGTCTCGTACTCAAAAATAGCATTAGTCGCCACCACAAGCTTTTGCGTCAATTGATCTCTATTCTCTACAAGAGAGAGAAGCAAAAAGATGCTTGAAACCACCCATAGAGAGATGAGAGCAAATCCGCACCCTATGGCATAACAAGCTCCCACCGGGAGTTTGAAAGACCTTGTTTTCGACGAATCGACGAAAAAGATAAAATTAGCATAGCGGGGTCTGGTCGCAGCCCGCCTAGTTCCGGTAGAAGCTCTTACCGAAAGGGGGTTGGATTTTTTCCTAAATTGGCTCAAAAACGACAATAGTTTCGGGAAAATAACGCACCCCCCTGAAACGCTAGGCATGGATTCCAGCTCTGACGCTCAATCTTTGGCTCCCATTCATTATATCAGGGATAGGCCAAGAGGCAACCATAAATGGATTGGAGCAAAGACAATAAAGTGTAGCTTCTTACGAGTCGAGTCATAACGGTTACCCAACGGTAAGCAAATTGCGTCACCAACTAATACCAATGAGGCCGCTTCCACCTAGGTTACCTTGAGCGGTAGCACCAGCTCCGACGCCCGCGACATAGTCCGAATCAGCGCCGTTGGCGACGCTAGTTCCTGTTCCTTGGGTATTAATCGGATTGCTGACTCCCGAACCGCCAACATAGCTCGAACCGCCTCCACCGCCTGCTGAGCCGGCTCCGTTGGCGTGACCGCTAGAACCGCCTCCATAGTAGCCGCCTCCGCCTCCGCCGCCGTTACAAGTAAGCCCTGAACCCGTCCCATAACTCTGACTGCCGGTAGCGCCAATGCCGACTTTACCGGAAACGATTACAAAACTGATACAAGGTTTGGGAGCCACAGAAAAACATCGTGGATTGGCTCGTTACATGTAGAAGAAAACAGTTTTGACTATTTCGCCAGATATTTCTTTAGAAATCAAAAAAAACTGAGTAAAAAGTAGATCCCGCAACTTTTTCAAGCTTCCGTTGACAAAGTAAATAGGTATTCCTTACCTAATTTTTACCGTTCTTTTTCCGCCTCATTACAGACTTCTTGGTGCTCATGACTTATCGTACTTTTAAGCGATGCTTCAAAACAAAATAATCCGGTGTGTTAAAGCATGAAGGGAGAATTACATGGAAAAACACGCAATATATCGAAGATTTGTTTTAGTGCCGTTATCACCAGTCGGTCATCAGGAAGAATCGGAATCATCATTTGACCAGTGGATTTTAAACCCCAACATTTATCCTATTCCGCTCGATGATTTGAACTATGTCGCATCGGAAAGTGATTACGAAGGTTAGAAAGCAATGTCGAAAATTTTTGAAAAAAACTTTTGGGGACTCATTCTGGGAGGGTCGAGTGGCTTTGGGCTTGCTTCTGCGAAAAAGCTGGCATCACTTGGCATGAATATCGTTGTCATACACCGCGACCGCAAAGGATCTATGCCGCGGATTGAGGGAGAATTTAACAAGGTCAGATCCCATAACGTTTCCTTCATATCGATTAATGAAAATGCACTTACAACTGAAGGACGTTGTGGAATCTTGGACCATTTGATGAAAGAAATAGGACCCAACAAAATTCGGCTTCTTCTTCATTCTATCGCGCTGGGAAATCTCAAAGTTATTGCCCCTTATAATTCATCGAAAATACCTGTGACATCGAAATTGGCACACGCGCTTGGCGTTAGCGAGAGCAAGCTTCAGGCTTCGGTAGACCAACTTTTTCAAGAGGGATGTGCTCAAATGGTTGAATTGGCAACGCCTCCTTCTTATGACTCCGAGTTGGTGGCGGGCGAGGAGGATTTTGGGCAGACTATTTACAACATGGGAACAAGTCTTGTGTCCTGGGTTCAGGAGATGCACGAGAGGCGACTTTTCACGGAAGATGCTCGCGTTATCGGGCTTACTTCGGAAGGAAATGAAATTGCATGGAAGGGATACGCAGCGGTTTCGGCCGCAAAATTGGCGTTAGAGGCGGTCGCGAGATCGATCGCCAAGGAATTTGCACCCTTTGGTGTTCGATGCAATATTTTGCAACCAGGAATCACAGATACTCCAGCCTTGCGGGCTATTCCAGGGAACGCTCATATGAAGGCCAGGGCTTTGCTTCGGAATCCAATGAGCCGCCTTACGACCCCAGAGGACGTGGGGAATGTGGTTGCTTTGATGTGCATGGACGAGGCTGCATGGATCAACGGCGCCATCATCAGGGTTGATGGCGGAGAACATATTGCGGGATAAAAAGTAAAATGAGGTGAGATAGACCTATGCATTACACGGAATTTTTAACACGAACTGCATTCTCTAAAGAGGAAATTTTAGCACACGCCAAAGGATTGTTAGTAGAAGATCCTCCGAAAGACGGTGTTGGGAGGCTTCCATCTCCGCCGTTTCTCATGTTTGACCGCGTTGTGGAGCTTGAAAGAAATAAGTCCTCAGGGCATATCGTTGCTGAATACGACGTAAAACCTGATGCCTGGTATTTTCAATGTCATTTCGTTCAAGATCCCGTGCAACCCGGATGTCTTGGTGTTGATGCTGTATGGCAGTTGATCGGATTTTATTGTCTTGCCTCGGGGGCGACCGGAGCAGGTCGTGCACTCGGTTGTCGCGAGGTGAACTTTTTTGGACAGATTAGACCATACGACCAACTTGTTCGCTACGAAATTGATATCCGAAGATTCACAACGCTGAGAAAAACTGGCTTCTCGATCGCAATTGGAGATGGCCGAATTCTTGTTGACGGTGTCGAGATTTATTCTGTTCTGGGAGGGAAGGTCGGCGTTTTTCGCGATATCGCCTACACAGATTACCCGATTTCGACCTCTCGGTTTGCGCGGGGAGGGCTCATAGAGCGGGATGACAAGTTGAATATTTCGGGTAGGCGGAATGTTCAGGATGTTCAGAATAAAGGCGCCCATGACGAGGGAGCAAACTTATAATGACAGACTTTTC
>CAILAO010000717.1 GCA_903832105.1 uncultured Pseudomonadota bacterium
AGCTATGGCCGACGCCACGATCAACGTTCTGCGAAAGAAGGGGTATTTGCCTGAGCATGCGACCGAGGTCGACCGACCTGATTGTGTCGACAAGGCGTTTACCGATTCCGAACAACTCACAGATGCTGCCTCTGCGAGCAGCCACATGATAATCGCGTTTGGCGTCAGAAGCAAAACTCCGCCAATACCAAAAATATTTCAACTCATATCGAGTTCATTACGGCCACCACGGAAAAACTCCCGACGAAATCACCAATCAACGCCGCCTCGCTAGCATCGGTTTGAAAAATCTCAGATGGAAACCTGTCTGCGGTGGAATGTATCAGACACTAATTGCAGCTTAGTTTTTAATTTTAGGAGGCACAGCTTTAATCACCGCGTTTTCGGAAATTATTGGAACGCAGGTCGCCCTAATGATTCTTATAACCGGCTTAAATTACAGCGTTTTTAAGAAAGCACGTTGTTTTTCAGTTGGCATACATTTCATTAGAAAACAAATCGGTTTCTCATTCCTCTAAAACATCAATATTTTCAAGTGGTTAAAAATAAAATACTTTTAGACTTAAGTTTTTAACTTCCGCTTACCGAAACGTCTTAATAAGGGGAAGGATGTACCTCAACATAGGATGGTCTAAAATGATTGCAAAACAAAGGCGCGCCCAAAAATTGACGCCAAAATTGTGGATATTATTCGCACTTGTTTTCACGCTTTTCTCAGAAGCGGCATCGGCCCTGCCCTATAGCCTCTCCTATAGCGGACGGATAACAAAAGATTACGGCGCTCCGATTGAGGGGCCGGTGGATATTGAAATTAAATTTTTCAGAAGCGAACTAAATCAAGATGAGATCGCGGTTTCATCGCTCCTGCCATTTCTTAACACCGAGCTTGACGAGGGAGTTTTTGTTGTCAACATTGAGCTTTCACCAACCGATTTCAATACGGTGTTTAACGGCACGGATGCGGTGTGGATTCAGGTGCGAGATTTAACAAACAACAACACGTTTCCAAGGCAAGTATTTTCTGTGGTGCCTTATGCGCTAAAAATTCCAGTTGATGGGACAAGCCTCACCTATAATTCCGAGGGCAAACTCCAAGTGGGTCAAGTGCCAGCCACGTCGGTTGCGGGAAGTAATGGCTCCTCGGGGCAGATTCTGACATCAAATGGCTCTGGCGGGATGTCGTGGCAGACGGCAAGTGGGACCTATCCCGCGCCTGATGCTGCCAAGGTGGGATTTATCTCAGTCGCCTCTTCGATAAATCTCGACGCGATTTCGCCCTCAAAGATGGCGCAGGACGCGAATAATCAGTTTGTCACAGCAATAGACAAGACAGCGTGGAATGCCAAACAAGCTGCAGGCAGCTATATTACTGCCCTCACAGGAGACGTAACTGCCTCGGGGCCCAACTCGGCATCGGCGACGATTGCAAATGATGCAATCACTCCAGCGAAGCTCGCAACCGGTGCGGTGACGTTTGCCAAGATCGATGGCACAGGATGTAGCGATGGCAATGTCTTGCAAAGATCTGGTTCTAATTGGACTTGCGGGACACCCACAGCAAGTAACGTATCCGGCGTCGTGGCGGTTTCAAACGGTGGCACTGGTCAAGGCACGCTGACGTCAGGCGCGATTCTTCTTGGAAATGGCACATCCGGCATATCATCAACAGGTCCAGGCACCTCAGGCCAAATTCCAATCAGTACCGGCTCGACCATATCAATGGCGAGCATGTCTGGTGATGCCGCGATTGCGTCAAACGGTACGCTGACGATTGCAGCCAACGCGGTAACATCAACCAAACTTCAAAGCGATGGAGCCACAGACGCCAATCGGGCCGTAACAACAAACCACGTCAAAGACGCTGCCGTAACCAACGCGAAAATCGCAACTGGAATCGACGCAGCCAAAATCACCACCGGCACCATCCCCTACGCACAGCTTCCGGTGGGGACAACCGCCAATAAAGTCGCTGCTGGAGATGACACTCGCTTCACTGACGCCCGCACGCCCACTGGATCAGCGGGAGGAGATCTTTCTGGCTCGTACCCGAGTCCAACAATTGCAGCTGCGACCGTGACTGGAAAAGCCCTCACTGGTTTTTCGTCAACGACCGGAACGATATCAGCAAGCGATACAATACTCTCCGCCATCAACAAACTTGATGGCAGCAAGGCATCGGGGCCAGCCTCTTCAACCACAAACGCCATTGCCAGGTACAGCGACACGACCGGCAAGGTCCTAAAAAACTCCGGCGTGGTGGTGGATGACTCTGGGAATGTTGGGATTGGCACAACCTCGCCAGTTACTCCTCTGGATATCAATGGCTCAGCAACATTACGGCAGGCCTATTTTGAAAGTGTTGGAGCTTTGGGCACATTAGGATGCGGTCCCACAAATATCACCGGATTTTCAACGAATATCTACACTCTGACCGCATGTTCATCTGGAACAGCCACAATGAATATTGGAACGGTCTCGGGCTGGCCATCCGGTGCGATGGCGTGGACAATTTCCTTCTTTGTCACGGGTGCAACATCAAGTGTTTTTAATGTTTCCTACGGAGGAGCGACCACAGCCGTATATTGGGATAAAAATTCGACAAACGGATTCGGAGGAAACAATTTTGCGGGAATATCAGTCCCTTCGGGGAAGACATCCTTAGCGACTTGCGTCGTCCTAAACTCTGGTTCAGTGCGGGTATTTTGCGGCGTAGCCGCTCAATATTGATACAAGGAGACCAAGAATGGCACAAAAATCCGATAGACCTCCGTTAAAGTCAATCTTAAGGCGATATTTCATAATATGTATTGTACTGATAGGAGCTGGAACAGCCATTTTGAACAGTTTAGTATCGGTTCCGGGGTACGCATTCATCGGTAGTCGAAGCCTCTCAATGGGGAAGCATAATCAGAACACTTTATACAAAAAAATCGTAGATGCTGGTTTATTATCAAACTTGGTGTTTGTTCTAGATCCCGGCTCTAATCAATCTTATGACGGCAATACGATGCTTTATGATTTAACAGGAAATGGAAATCATTTTCAAATGACTTCTCCCGCGACCTTTTATGGTACCCGCGATGGATGCAGTTCAAATGAATACCTGCTCTTTAATGGAGTCCAATATTTGCAGTTTGCAGGTACAAGCTATTCATGGGTTAACCCTTTTCATAAATTAAATGGAGCTTTTACAATAATGCTGGTTATGAGACATAACTCTTTTGGAGTACGTACGGAATTTTTTTCATCACGAAATTCCACCTCAACGGCAGGTGTCTTATATTGGCATCCTGCCGGAGAATCCATGACAGCGGCGGGTTTTACTGGAACTAGTGGGGGTATAGGTGCTGAGCCAGACAGTGGTAGCTACTATGAAAATACTGATACTATTATAATTAGCTCGCATGTCATGAGTTCTTCTTCTCCAAGCCCCGCTTCCCATCGTGTTCGTATTTCTTCTGGATATTATACATATACCACCGTAACGACTCACTATCCATCGACATCCGATACAGATCTTGCACCCACATTATTAGCCCGCAGTGGCGGGTTATATGCGGTTCCAGCCAATTTTCGATTATATGGTGTTGCCATTTGGTCAAGAGAACTTTCTTCAACCGAATCGAGTAATTTACGAACTGCATTGATATCCCGATTTAGCTTTGAATGATATTGTTTTGATCGGGTGTAAATGCCCACAATTGTTTGAACAGGTGTATTCAAGCGTCCTCGACTCAAAACCATCCGGGGATTTGAACCTGATTGGCGTTTTGCTGCAAAAAACAGCTGCCTATAAGGGGCAGTGGGGAATATCGATCTCCTATTAACGTCCTATGCTTGAACACAAAGTTAATCAAGCTGTTCCAGTTCTAGCCTCAGAAAATAATGAGATCGACCTTGCCTCTTCAGCTCTTTTGTCCAGGACCAGCTTAGACTCCCTTAGTTCCAAGGAAATGATGACTGAGCAAATGACTTTGCCTTGTGCAAGAAAATCAGGTTTTTTTTCCTTTTTAGGTCCAAAACCCATGCACAATGGAAAAAATCAGGCTATAAAGATAACTTCAACTCCTCCTTCGAACCGAATTAAGGACGGGAGCCTGGAAGCAATTTTAGGATCAGAATTCACCTGTTAAGTCTACTTTTTAATTGTATATACATTGTCAATATAAATTATATTGACGCATATCGAAAATTTTCGGATAAAAACAAAGTCGAGCCCCCTCTTGACAAGAGAAGGCCCATATAATCATGTTTCAAAAAATTACTTAACTTCCTTTAAAACACAGAGGTGTGTCTTGGCCACCGCATAACCGTTGAATAAGCAAGCATCCTGCTCTTTATCAGCGGAACACAATTTAGCGACTTGAAGTTCACAAGCCATACCTTCTACTTCGTTATCCGGTACACAGACATGAGATAATGTTAAAGACTGATTGTTACTGTCCTTAAGAAGGCACCCATCTTGGTATCCTGTAGGACAGATTTTAACATATTTTAACTCGCAATCGCCCTGTCCAACGTTGGTATTTGCAACTTTTTCAGATCTAACTTCACTTTTTCCAGAATCATCTGCGCTTATCTTATTCGATGGGGTTGATGCCTGATTTAGTGACTGATTTGACTGCTGTTTACTCTTTCCACCAGACAATGAAACAGAATGTCCTTCTTTGTCTATACAACTTCCAAACATCGTATATTTGTTACCCTTGGCTCGAGATAAACACTCATTTTTTTTAGCAATAGTCTCTTTGGACGCAAATATATTAGCTCCTTTGTTCCATACATCACCTCTACGCATTATATATATTTATAGAGAAATATAAATATAGAATTATTATAT
>CAILAO010000718.1 GCA_903832105.1 uncultured Pseudomonadota bacterium
AATAGTCACCGTGCCGCCCTCATAAAGAGGAATATCAAAATCAAAGTTATTTGAGGCATCCTGCCACTCGGCCCCCGCGAAGTCTGATTTTGTCGATACGAGCATTTTCTCGGTATTGGAAGGCATCTCATAGGATATGTTGATTTTCGGGTTCTGGGTTTCCGGAGCGCCGTCGTTTATTTTAAGAGAGATGGTATCGGATGGGAAAAGTTCGATAACAGTGGAACTTTCGAGAAGCTCACTTTCGTTTCCATCAAGGTCTCTAAATTTAGCATAGAGCTTCTTCTCGCCCGTCGAGGCAAACTCGCAATATCGGAGCGTCCGAAATGGTTCCCAAGAGGTGTCACCAAACTCCGGGTCGACTGAAATGATCATATCAACATACTGCTCTTCAGCATTGAAGTGAACGGGCACAACTCGAGAATCATACTTAGGATTTCCCTCCGCCATGACCATAAATGTTCCTTGAGCGACACTCACGGAGAGTAAGGAAATTTCCGGAGCAACATTCCGTTCCGCTTCCTTTAGCTTGAGCTTTTCGAGCCTTCCTCGCTGGAAGTTTTGTGCATCGAAGTAGATATTGTGAATTCCGACGGGCACATCGGAAAACGAATATACCCCCTCTTCATCTGTTGTTGCACTATAGTCAGTTCCGGGAATTGACACTAAGATATTACTTTGATCTTTGTCATTCACCCTTCGGACGGATCCGCGTAACTCGACTAAATCAAGTAATTCAATCTTCCCCGCATCGGTGTATTTACCGCTAGTAAACGAAAGATCTGCCAAGCGAAGTCCCCTTGCCAGATTGGTATCCTTCGATTTTTCTGTCGTTGTAACGATGACGTCGTATTTACCTTGAGGAACCTCCTGGATGTAAAAAATGTCTTCTTTGGATACCCTTGTTTTAAAAGCATCCTTCTTGCCGACAATCGTCGCAGTCACCGTAGAAAGATCCTTGACATCGCTTACCTGAAAAACAAGCATTCCTCCGGTCTTTGTAGGAGGAGGAAGCGGAGCTCTTGAGCCACTGCGGTCTTCTTTGTTGGATTTTCCGCAGGACGTGAGACATAGAATTAGCAAGGAAATTACGGTGTATCGGGCTCCGTGCATAACTTTTTGGAATAGGCCAAGCATCGTAAAAAACCTCCCTCTCCTCTCTTAGAAGTATCGGAAGACCTTTTAAAATCTTGAATATTTTTTTCGAAAATTATATAAACACTAATCGTTATAGCTAGTTACGAAGACGGAGGGATGCGTGGTTGCAAAATAACTCGAGGTCAAATAGTTTAAACATGGTTTACCTGTTCTGCGAACTGGGATTTCCCCTTTTTGGAGTACTTCCCAGCTGAAGGAAATAAACTATGCGTGTCTTATTGATCGGTAGCGGAGGGCGAGAGCATGCTTTGGCTTGGAAGTTAAAGCAATCCAAACTCATCGCGAAACTTTATACGTGGCCAGGAAGCCCCTCTATCGACTTCCTTTCTGAAAGATTGTCTGTTCCCCAGTCTATATCAAAGAGTGATTACCTTTCAGTTGCAAGGGTTGCCCATGAAGCCGAAATTGACCTCGTCGTTTGTGGGCCAGAAACGGCTTTAGCGCAAGGATTGGCCAATATCATGATCGATTATGGCATTCCAACATTTGGGCCGATTAAAGAGGCCGCGGAGCTGGAATCTTCAAAAGCGTTCGCAAAAGAGATCATGCGCGAAGGCGGTATCCCGACAGCCGATTTCGAACTAGCTACTTCGGAAGACTCATGTCGCGAAAAGGCTTTCAAAGCCCTTCAAGAAAAAGGCGCGGTCGTTTTAAAGGCAAGCGGACTTGCTGCCGGAAAAGGAGTCTTTGTCTGCCGTTCGAAGGACGATATCGAAAATGGATTATCGCGGCTTTATAGTCCGGCTATGAAAGAAGCTTCGGAGACTGTTGTTATTGACGATCTACTAGTGGGAAGAGAATGTTCTTATTTCGCTTTGCTTGGAACCAATCCAAAATCTGCGAGTGGCCGCATCACGCCACTTGGTTTCGCGGTTGATTATAAAAGACTTAAAGACCAGGACGAGGGGCCAAATACCGGGGGAATGGGCGGATATTGCCCTGTTCCATGGCTTCCTGATAATGCCGCAGATCTTGTGCATGAAAAAATTCTAGAACCGCTTTTGAAAGTTCTTGATAAAAGAAACCTTCCGTACTGCGGATTTATTTATGTTGGAATTATGTGGTGTAGCGGTGGACCAAGGGTCTTTGAATTCAATGTGCGTTTAGGGGATCCAGAGACTCAGTCGCTTGTTTTGCGTGACCATCTGGATTGGCTTGCAATTATTGCTGACAAGCTTGGACTGAGACCTTACCCACACTTAGCACCAAAGATTCAAGCAATTTCCGGATCTCAGAGATCTCCCAATTCTTCTTCCGGCGTGGAGGACGCTATCAGCGCAAGGAAAGTCGTTTCTGTGGTCATGGCTTCTCGGGGATATCCCTATGGGGAAGGGGATGAAAATATTACACCGCAAACACTTCCCGCGGCTCTGTTTGAAGCTGGAAGTTCCGATATTAAAGTGTTCGGAGCTTCTCTGGTTAAAGAGGGTGGTAGAATTCTTACCGGAAAGGGGCGTGTTTTAACTGTCACTGGCGCGGGAGAAACGTTTGCAGATGCTAGGTCCCGAGCGTATGAAAAAGTGAAGGATATTTCACGTTCCTGGACGGATGCTCAATGGCGTAGCGATATTGCCCAAAATCTTTAATTAAGGGTGCATGTGATGAGTCAGGTTTTAATTATTCTTGGAAGCAGCTCAGATCTGACGATAACTGAAAAGGGACTTGGGGTTTTAAAGAAGTTTTGCCAACCATTTAGCCTAAGGATTGCCTCGGCACATCGATCACCGGATCACGTCCATGCCATTGTAAAAAATTTTGAAAAGGAGGGTGGTCAGATCGTTATTTGCGTCGCTGGAAAATCCGCGCACCTTGCCGGAGTTGTAGCGTCAATGACGACTAAACCGGTTTTAGCAGTTCCTGTGTTCAGTCAAGCGACTGCCGGTTTTGACGCGCTTCTTTCTATGAGCCAGATGCCTGCTGGGATTCCGGTGGCTACGATGGGATTTGGTGATGCTGGCTTTACTAATGCCTGTCTCACAGCTTTGCAGATTTTAGCTTTAAACAAAAAAGATTTATCAACAAAACTAGATCATTACAGAAAAGAGCAAGCAGAAAAAGTCATGAAAGACGATGAGTCTCACAGCATTATTTGGCAACCGTAAAAGCGTTCGCAGCGATTCACATGAAAAAAACGATCAAAGAATTTTTAAAAGCCTTAGAGGATGGTTATGTGTGTCTTCATCCAACCGACACCATTCCGGGTTTGACGTTTCACCCAGCCCTTAATAAGAGTTCGCAAACCACTTACTCAAATCTCGAACTTCTTGAATCCTATAAGCAACGATCCGGTAGCAAACCTTTTATCGCCTTAGTTGATCAGTTTGAGACAGCCACTCGTTTTTGGGAACCTCTTCCCCCCAAATGGGATGATTTTTTAAAGAAGATTTGGCCTGCTCCGATTAGTTTTATTTGGCTGGCTTCTGATACGGTTCCTCCACGTCTTTTGGGGGCTGATGGCACGCTCGCTCTTCGCTCACCAAAGCTTCCCGAATCTCATGAGTGGTTTCGTGAAGTACTTAGATTAATTAAATTGCCACTTCCCACAACGAGCGTTAATCTTTCTGGAGAGAGTCCGGCGTGCACTATAAAAGATGCCGTTAAAATGTTGTCGGGTCAAAAGGGTTTTTTTGTAGCAGATGCTCTTAAAACGGCGCATGAGGAAGCTAGGCCTACATCTCCTTCGTCTGTCGTTAAAATTCAAGGTGATGGTTCGTATCATCTTGTTCGCGAAGGTTTGGTTTCGTTAGATTCGTTTGCGTCGATGGCGAGACAGTTTGGATTGTAAATTATGGCACCGAAAAACATGCAAAAAAAAGCTGTGCGGTTGATACTTGGCAGTGCTTCCCCGAGAAGAAAAGAACTTCTCGATTCTTTGGGGGTGAAGTTTAAGGTGATCAAACCGGATGTTGATGAATCCATCTTGCGAGGAGAGGACTCGGAAGACTACGCATTGAGAATCGCGACTCTTAAAGCTGGATGGGTCATGGCTCAAATTATTCAGGAAAAATCCGATGTAAAAGCTTCACGCTTTATTGTTCTTTCTGCGGATACGATCGTTGTTTTGGGAAAGAAAATTCTCGGCAAACCTCGCGATGCCAACGACGCTAAGAAGATGCTTCGCGCGCTTTCAGGGAAAACGCACAAGGTTATCACTGGAATCAGCATCATTTTGTTCGACCGGAAATCACGGACGAAAAAAAAGGGAGAAATTCAGTTTTCCGTGACATCCTGCGTAACTTTTAAAAGACTTTCAGCACAAGATATTTCAACGTACACAGCCTCGAAGGAGCCGCTTGATAAAGCCGGTGCATACGCTGTTCAAGGAAAGGCGGCTTACTTCGTTAAGTCTATTAACGGTTCTTATACCAACGTTGTTGGGCTTCCGCTGACTGAAGTTGTAGAAGTTTTAGAGAAGGCATTTTCCTAGATAAAATATTTACTTTTGAATTTGATGAGTTATCAAATGAATCACCAAAAAAATCAGGCACAAAACAGGAAAGAACATGATCTAAAGGGAGCCCTCAGGACATTTGAGGCTGCAATATCTGAGCTTAAAGATGGGACGTTCTTTGACAACGGTCAAGGCGACGTTAAAATTAAATCAATGGAACGGGCTATGAAGGTTCTTCAAAAAGAGCTTAGTTCTATTTTAGGGCCCTTAGATATGGAGTGATCAGCTTTCTTTGCTCCAAGAATCCTTAAGCGTGACCGTGCGGTTAAAGACAAGCCGCCCGTTTGCCGCATCCGAGTCCTTCGCGTCAACACAAAAGTAACCAAGCCTTTCGAACTGATAATGCGCTTCTGGTTTTGCGTTCGTTAGACTTTTCTCAACACGAGCTGATGTAATAATTTCAAGGGAGTTTGGATTCAGGAACTCCTTATAATCATGGCTGTCAGTGTCGCCTGAGGGATTAGGAACTGTAAAAAGCCTATCATAAAGACGCACCTCAGCGGGGATCGAATGGTCCGCTGAAACCCAATGAATAATACCTTTAACTTTGCGCTTCGATCCGCTGGTCCCGCTTTTTGTATCAGGATCATACGTGCATCTCAATTCAACAATTTTACCTGTGATGGGATCTTTGATCGCACGCTCACACTTGATGATATAACCATAACGAAGTCTCGCCTCGCGTCCCGGCGCCAACCGGAAAAATTCACTAGACGGATTTTCCATGAAATCATCTTGTTCGATGTAGAGCACCCTAGAAAATGGGATCTTTCTCGATCCTAGCTCTGGGACATTTGGATGATAGGCAGCCTCAAGTTCCTCAACTTGGCCTTCGGGATAGTTCTCAAGTACGAGGCGTATGGGACGGAGAACACTCATGGCACGCGGAGCTTTCTTTTCGAGATCTTCGCGCATACAAAACTCAAGAAGCCCCATGTCAACGCAGCTATCCCTTTTCGCCACGCCGATTCTTTCGCAGAAATCGCGGATCGCTTCAGGGGTAAAGCCTCGCCTTCTTAATCCTTGAAGCGTGGGAAGCCGTGGGTCATCCCATCCCTTGACATAGTTGCCACGAACGAGTTCGAGAAGCTTTCTCTTGCTCATGATCGTATAATTTAAATTCAGTCGAGCAAATTCGATTTGTTGCGGGTGGCAGGGGACGTCGAGTTGATTAAGGCACCAATCATAAAGCGGTCTATGGTCTTCGAACTCCAATGTACAAATCGAGTGCGTAATTCGTTCGAGAGCGTCAGAAATACAGTGGGTGTAATCATACATTGGATAGATGCACCACTTGTCACCTGTCATCGGATGAGATTCTTTTCGGATTCGGTAAATAACGGGGTCTCTCATGTTTATATTGGGGGAAGTCATATCGATTTTGGCGCGGAGAACACGCGAGCCGTCTGGAAATTCTCCTCGACGCATTCTTTCGAAGAGGTCGATATTTTCCTCGACAGAACGGTTTCGATAGGGGCTTTCCTTTCCATGCTCTGTCAGGGTTCCTCGATAGTCTCGCATCTTATCAGCCGTAAGATCGCACACATAGGCTTTCCCTTGTTTGATGAGATCAATCGCGTAACCATATAACTGATCGAAATAATTCGAGGCATAATACAGACGATCATCCCAATCAAATCCGAGCCACCTGATATCCCGCTTTATCGCTTCGATATACTCGACATCTTCGGTGCATGGGTTTGTATCATCAAAGCGAAGGTTGGTTTTTCCACCATATTTTGCTGCTAATCCGAAGTTGAGACAAATAGACTTGGCGTGACCTATGTGAAGATATCCATTAGGTTCAGGTGGAAATCGAGTCGCCACGCGACCCGCATGCTTATTCGTCTTGAGATCACGCTCAACAATATCTGCGATGAAATTTGATGGTACATTTACTTCAGCCATGTCTTGCCTTGGCGATGGAGCCGTTGGACGGAATTGAACCGTCGACCTGCTGATTACGAATCAGCTGCTCTACCAACTGAGCTACAACGGCTGAGGGGTCAAAAAGACCTGGAGCGGGACCATACATAAACCGGGCGCGGAGTTCAACTA
>CAILAO010000719.1 GCA_903832105.1 uncultured Pseudomonadota bacterium
CACTTTCGGCTTCAGAGCTACGCTGAACTCTTCCTTTTTACATTCAAAAAATCTCCATAGTAACTTTCGAACCGACAAACACGACGATTAAAATTCCATAGAAACACAAGCCCCCCGCGAGAGGGTTTGTTCAACTCAGTTTTTACGTCGGCTCCGCGCCGTAAAAACTCTTAAAACGTTATAAGGGAGATAATTTATGAACCAAGAAAATAACAATCTACCAAAATATTCTACCGAGACAGACAAAACAAAACTCCTTAATGCTCTTGGCTATGAAGAGGCAGGGGTTCTGCATCGGGATAGAATTGTCATGAGACTCTTGGAACTCAACGTAACCTCCCTGATAGAATCAATCGATAAAACCACAAAGTCGATTGAGGACGCAACAACGGCCAGCAACTCTCTTGGTGCAAAAGTTTTCTGGCTTAATATCGTTCTCGGAACCGCTACCGTCGCGGGTTTTATTATTGGTATCGTCAGTCTTTTTAAATGATGGTAATCCTAATGCATACAAGAGCACGTTCTTTTCTACCTTTCGAGAGACAGCTTCAATTACTGCGTCAAGTTCCTGTTTATTTGGTGCCCTTTCAATAATGATTTTAAACATGGCAAACCTCCTTATAACCAATCAATCCAGGCGAGCGCGAAGCGCGCCGCCTGATTTCCGCGTTGGGCTACAAATTATGAAATTGTAGGAGGGATAGCATGATCACTGAGAAGATAGATAACCAATTGATGGACAATTGCATCAAACGCTACAAATTATCTTCCACAATTCCTGGCGATACCATACAAGAGGAATGTAGCACTTGTGGTAATCCTTTGGTTCCAATGAGGCTGGACAAATCGCCCAATATGGGAGCAGGATTCATGCCTCCTGTCGATAGGTGCGTCTTCTATGGGTGCCCGAGCTGCACTACCGTGCTATATGATGAAGATGAACTTAATCGGTATGCTTGCGGCCAAAAGACTAGTTTAAAGGTATTCCTTACTGGCATATTTGGAATTGAATGAGCCGAACAGACGTGCTCAGACATTGGCGCTTGTGTTTGGATTACCGATCCAAAGGAGCACTGGGACGGGTAACAGGGTCAGGAAGAGGCGGCTAATTTCTGCACTCTTTTTATTCTAAAAAAATAAAGGAGGGAATAATGGGGTTTTTCAGCAGGAAACCAAGAGAGACGCAAGTTCCACCACGCCCTTCGATTGATGAAACGGATAAATTCATAGAGTGGATGATTAGGTATCATGAAGAGATGGAGTACCTGAGAAGAATGCTTGCACCAAAAGTGTTTGAGTCATTGGTTCCAGGTATGACCAAGGATATGATGTGTTTTTTGGAGAAACACAATAGCGCTGAAAAATTGATGGATAAGTTGAGCCTTGCCGGAGAATTATATGAAAAGTTGCAGCCGATACTTAAACAGAGAAACAATGACCTCAATCAATGTTCCCAAGACATTCAAGTCTCCTTCATCGACATAACCACTAAGATGAACCTTATTCCATACTTCCTTAAGTACAAGTATGGAAGTGATTTCTATTTCGACAGCGTTGGGTTGAAGGAATTATAATTATGAAGCATAAATGACAAAGTTGGATTCACGGGGGGACAAGGGGGGGCAAGGGGTCAGCCATTGACATCGGACAGAAGATAAAGACGAATCATTGCCCAAGGCGCTGAAGCGGATCGTAGCTCTGGCGGGCTACTCCCGCTTAGCTTTCCGGGCCAACAAAGGACGAGTGATATGGCGACAAAGCACAAGATATTGCAGAAGATACTTGCTGGATCGAAAAATATCCGGTTCTCAGATATGATAGAACTTGTGGAAGGCTTCGGGTTCCGGCTTTCCCGGACTGATGGCAGCCACCACATTTTCGCGCATCCTGACATTCCGGAGCTTGTCAATCTCCAAGAGGTGAAAGGGCAAGCGAAACCATACCAGATGCGCCAATTTCTAAAGTTGATCGAACGCCACAGCTTAAGACTGGAGGAGGACAAATGAGAGATTACCATATAAACATTTTCTACTCTGAAGATGACGAAGGTTACATTGCCGATATACCCGATTTGGAGGCATGTTCTGCGTTTGGCCAGACTCCTGACAAGGCTCTTCAAGAGGTTCAAAAAGCAAAAGAGCTTTGGTTGCAGGCTGCCCGGGCTGAGAAAAAACCGATTCCTCCTCCAAAGTACCGACCGGTTATCTATCAAGCCGCATGCGCCTGAGAATGGTCCGGACGCTCAATACCTATGCCGAACCAGGTGTTTCACCTGACGCCGACAAACTGCTGAGCTTTCGCCGATATCCGGGCGGCGCAGGTGAGCTTAGCGTTCGGCATGAGATCAGAGAATGAAGATCCTGAGGATTCACACGCTGCAAAAGGGGTGGGCTGATAAGGATCACGTCATGCTTCATGCCGCGTTCCAACTCCTTGTCGATTTCATGGAACAGGAGAAACCGGATAGGATCGTGGACTGGAACGCCAACTCTGAGCACAAGCATGCGTGGAAAGAGATTTGCGCGCTGCACAAATGGTGGAGCCAGACACGACCTGCGCGCAGGAGCCCACTTGACGAAGGGAGCCTGAAGAAGCCACCGATGCGCTGGAAGAAGGCGCCTGATTCCGATAACCGGCAACTAGTTGATTACGACAAGAAGAAGTACGCGGCCTACGATTCCGCGCTCAGGAAACACTGGCGGTTGGAGAAGAAATGGGACGAGGAAGACCAGAGGAATCTGCACCGGTTGATTGACATCAGGCAATTCCTCTGGACATAGGAGCGCCACTGCTGATCCGCAGCGCCGATCCGTAAATATTTGATAATATCCCTTGATGTGTACATACAAATGATGTACAATTAAATCATGAAATACGAGTGGAATCCTACAAAAAATGAATGGTTAAAAAAAGAAAGGCATATATCTTTCGAGCAAATAATCATTCATCTTTCTCGGGGCGATGTCTGGAAAATAACTGATCATCCCGACCAGTCAAACTATCCCGGGCAAAGGCTGTATTTTGTTATTGTCGATAGTTATATTTATGTCGTTCCGTATGTAGTTGAAAAGGATTATATTTTTTTAAAAACAATAATACCCAGCAGGAAAGCAACAAAGATGTATAAGGAAGAACAGGAGAATCAAAATGAAATACGATAAAGAAGAAAGAGATATTCTTGATGCGTTAGAAAAGGGCAAGATGAAGCTTGCTACGCCATCAAAAAAAGAAATAGAATCGATTAAGGCAGCGGCAAATAACACACTTAAAAAAGACAAGCGTATAACGATTCGTCTGTATGACCATGACTTTATTGGTATTCAAAAAAAAGCTATGGAGATGGGTATGCCGTACCAAACGCTTATTTCCGGCATCATTCACCGTTACATAGAAGGTGATATAAAAATAAAGACCGGATAACATCGCGCTTCACGGGATCGGCGTGCACGCACGCCTCCCCGTGAGCTTTTTCGTTCGGCGCCTGAGGAGTCATATGAAAAAATGGAAGTGGTCAAACCTTTGGTGGATGTTGCCCCTCACATCCGGAATTATTGGGGTGG
>CAILAO010000720.1 GCA_903832105.1 uncultured Pseudomonadota bacterium
AAATTGCGGCGACCGCGAAAAGCACGCCGGAAGCGCTGCAAACCTTCACGCTCGCATCCTTGAAAACCGCGATCCTGGCGGATGGCGTGATTGCGGCGGATGAAGTCGCAACGCTGCGGAAAGTGATCTACGGCGCGGGCGGCGCGGCGGGCGCAGGCGTGGCGCGGACGGAAGCCGATTTCCTGTTCGACCTGAATGATGCGGTCAGCGGCAAAGCCAATGATCCGGCCTGGCCGGCGTTTTTTGTCGAAGCGCTCAGTAAACATCTGCTGGAAGACCCGGAATCGCCGGGGAAAATCGATGACGCGGAAGCCGATTGGCTGATTGGTAAAATCGAAGGCGACAAAGCCGTTGATGACACCGAAAAGGCTTTATTAAAAGCCCTTCAGACAAAAGCTGCGGCGATTTCCGAAAAGTTGAAATTCAAATTGGGGATCTGGAAAATCTAACGACTCCAGGAGTGCAAAGAGGCCTCTTTGCACTCCTGACTTTTCTGAAAAGAGGGGGGAACCAACGATGGGATTCATGGATGATTTGAAAAGCCGAGCCAGTAAATTACAGGACAATCTCAAGGACAATATCAAGAAATTCAAGAATAAGGATTTCATGGAAGCGGTGGTGGCCGGCTGCGCTCTGGTCGCTTACGCGGACGGCGTGATCAAACCGGAGGAAAAAAACAAAATGCTCCGGTTTATCCAGCAAAGCGATGATCTCAAAATGTTTGACAGCAATCAGGTGATCGAAAGTTTTCAAAAGCAGATCCAAAAATTCGATTTCGATGTCAATATCGGCAAAGGCGAAGCGTTGAAAGCCATCGGGAAACTTGCCAAAAAGCCGGAGGAAGCGAAAATGATGGTCTGGGTGTGCTGCGCGATTGGCGCGGCCGACGGCAATTTCGATGACACCGAAAAGCAAGTCGTCCGCGAAATCTGCCAAACGTTGACGTTAGATCCGAAGGAATTTCAGTTATAACACGATCCATTCGAACATCGTGTTGTATGGATTATGGTGGGTCAGTCCGAAATTGGGCGTAAAAAGGTGGGTGAACAGCGATTTTGCGGCTGGCAGGTAGTGCCGCCTAAGCCAGAAAAAGACGGATTAGGCGGCAAAACTGATGCCGAATAGTAAGTTTGCGCCAATCAAACAAAAGCATACAAGAGTATAGCAAAGAACATTTTGAAAGAAAGTGTTAACATCATTTCGTTAATGAATAGCATTGTCATTGACTAAAAATATCATCATTAAGAATAAGAAAGGAGATCGGATATGTCGAAACGCACTATCATATTAATGGTAACGTTGATTAGTTACTTGATGTATCATATGTTATTTAGTGTGGTTACATATGCATTTTGCGAGAACGAAACGCGGCAAATAAAAGAACTTGAAAAACAATTGTTGATAGAAAAAGCTGTAACAGCTAAAGTAACTCAACAATTGAATGCATCCCGAAATGAGGTTAGCGATCTCAAAGAACGATTGAAAAATTCTGGAAGCACAGAAAAACGATTTAATATTGCTGTTATTGCGGGAATTGTTGGAATTGTAGGAATGTTTCTATTTGGGATTATATTAGGATCAAAAGCACGAAAGGATAGTCAATTAGTTAAAGAGGGGTAAAATAATCATGAGCAACAATATCTTTAGTCAATTATTTGCGCCGGTATCTCCTTTAATGAAACCAAAGATTGTCCCGAATTTAGGGAATTTAGCCGCGATACAAAGAATTATCAATACTCTTACATATAGTCTCTCACAATTTGAATATTGGATTGCTCCAACAGGATGGTTACGTCAATGGATACGGATCAATATTGCCATTTTAGTTCTAGGGGCGATTCCTGCAATTGTCGTAGTCCCTATCATTACATACCTTGTCATGAAGGGAATTCCCATTATGCAAATCCTTATCCATATTTCCCATAATGTTCTTTACTGTATTTTCCTTTTAATAATTATAGGTTCTGTCCTAGATTGTGCCTATACGCTCTTGAAATATCGTACTCATCCTCTTGTCAAAATAGTTATTCTAATATTAGGAGGAACTACAATTGTAATATTATCATACCATTGGTTCAACGAGTATATCAAATATGTGTTCTACTCAGTAAAATCATTTTTGAAATGACTTATACGAATAATTGAGTTGGATAGTATGAATGAATAGTTGTCATTAATATTTTTGGGGGTGCTATGATTTTACAATCCTTAGATCTGTCAGAAATTCAACAATAAACTTGTTAGCCTAATAGGTGTATCCATAAATAAATAATATCGAAATAATATTGCATCCATAGGGAATAATAATGAAGCCAACATTCAGTGGCGCAATTACTTACCGAAATCAAGTATTCAACCTAAATAAGAGACCGTTATACATGCCTGTACTACATGCAATAGTTAGGAATATGTTTGATCAAGATATTGGGAGTACCGAACAATTTCTTATAGATACAGGAGCCTCAATCTCTATATTGACAAATAAATATAGTACGCTGTTTAAGAATGATAAGCAAATCGATACGATGGTGATACAATATGGAAGGGAGAAACCAGTAACTATTTCAGTATATAATGCAAAATTGAAGATAAAAAATACTCCAGAAATATCCTTAAAAATGGCTATTGATCCCAATGTACCATATTCAGTTCTCGGAAACGTAGATTTTATAGAAAGATTCAGGAGTATTGCAATCGTAAATATTAAAAAGAATGTCCATTTCTTTATGTAAAGGAGGGTAAGTAATTATGGAAAATTTAAAATATAAAGAAGTTTTAAATATCGTGCTAGGATATTTGTATTTTCAAAAGTTCGATGGAAATATTGGTTTTTTTGGTCTCACAAACATTCTTTCTGCGATAAAATATCCTTGCACAAAAGAAGAAATCAACGAAATCGGCAGATACTTAGAAGCAAAAGATTATATTAAAGTTATCTTCCAGATCGATGATGTCTATGTAAAAATTATGACACAAGGTATTATTTTCGTAGAAGGTTTAATTGAAAGAAATGAAATCAAAGAGGAATACATAAAGGACATTATGAAGGTTGTTAAACAAAAAGCTCAATCGGAAAATGAGATTGAACGCCCTAATAGAGAGCAAATAAAAGCGAGGAGAAAAGATATTTTAAAAACGTTAAGCCACATGAAAAGAAAATTAGGGAACGCTGCGAACCCTCAAATATATGATCTACGAATAGATCTTGATATAATTAAATTAGAATTGGAAAAATTAGACCCAGATAAAGATATTATTAAGCAGAAGATCATGAAGTTAGATTATAATCCTCGGATAAGAGAAGATATAAATGGTTTGTTTAATGAGCTCAATCTATATTATTAAATAAGTTGTCTAAAATATAAGGAATGGAATTTCTAACGATGGCGTGAAGCCAACCTGGCAAGGGCGCAGGGAAATTCGGTACGGATCAACTCAAGGAAAGGATGAATCTCTGAATTGTAATACTACCTATTGAATATGTGAAAGGAGATGCACTATGGCGGAAATACCAGGTTGGATGTTTGAGCAGTCAAAGCCGCCAAAGCCGGCGGTCCCGTCAAAATATGAATTTTTGTACCGGGGCGCGTTTACGCTGTTGAAGGTGAATCTGGATGCCGGGGAAGTCTTGAAAGCCGAAGCCGACGCGATGGTGGCGATGAGCAGCGCGATTGACGTGGAGGGGAAACTGGAAGGCGGGATTTTAGGCGGGTTAGGCCGCAAGCTTTCCGGCGAAAAGTTCTTTTTTCAGCAGTTGATCGCGCGCCGCGGCCCGGGCTGGGTGCTTTTAGCGCCGGCCGCGCCCGGAGATATTTTAGATATTCCCATGAACCCGGCGATCCCGTATATTCTGCAAAAAGACGGTTTTTTTGCCGGCACGGAGGAGGTCGTCGTCGCCACGAAAATGCAGAATTTGAGCAAGGGTTTGCTTTCCGGCGAAGGGTTTTTCGCGATTCGCGTCAGCGGCGCCGGCACGTTGTTTGTCAGTTCGTACGGCGCGATTCATCCCCTCGAAATTCCGGCCGGGGAGGAAGCGATTATCGATAACGGGCATTTGGTCGCCTGGCCTGAAAATATGTCCTATACGATTGAAAAAGCCTCGGCCGGCTGGATTTCTTCCTGGACTTCGGGGGAAGGTCTCGTCTGTCGTTTTCGCGGCCCGGGTACCGTCCTCATCCAAACCAGAAATCCGCAGGGTTTCGGCAGTTGGATCAGGCAATTCCTGCCGACCAAGGCATAAATCATGTTACGCAGCAACCACACCCCCTGCCCCCTCTCCTTAACACGGAGAGGGGGAAATCCTGTTCGCCCCTCCCCTAATTTAGGGGAGGGGTTGGGGGTGGGGTGCGTA
>CAILAO010000721.1 GCA_903832105.1 uncultured Pseudomonadota bacterium
GCATCTGTGAGTTGTTCGGAATCGGTAAACGCCTTGTCGACACAATCAGGTCGGTCGACCTCGGTCGCATGCTCAGGCAAATACCCCTTCTTTCGCAGAACGTTGATCGTGGCGTCGGCAATAGCTTCCACGACCTGACTAACCTCCTCATCAGTCGGCCCGGGAAGATGGTAGAACTGAGGCTTTCCGTCGACAGTCGAAAAAACGCCGTCAAAGGTCAAGATATGGCAATGAAAGTGCAAGTTCATACATGAAAATCTTGTACAAAAAGGTTTTGCAAGAGCTGCTGGAAAAGACAAGAACAGAAAGCATCTCAGCA
This sequence comes from uncultured Pseudomonadota bacterium, assembly GCA_903832105.1. Taxonomy (GTDB): domain Bacteria; phylum Bdellovibrionota_B; class Oligoflexia; order Oligoflexales; family CAILAO01; genus CAILAO01. The sequence goes on from CAILAO010000721.1 coordinate 320, forward strand.
CACGCAAAGGACGAGCAAGCCTTCAATTTGCCTTCACAGACCTTCTTGAAAGTTCACCAGAAAAAACCGCAGAGCACGCTCTTTTCTTTATTTACGCTGCATTGTGCTGGCACCAAATCCTGGATTTAATCACGTCACCACCATTCATATTGAACGACAGGTTTTTCACTTTTATTGGGTTCCCCGACAAACGGAGAGACGAGATCTTAACAGGAATCAAGTACTCGAAAGTTCTGGCGAAGTGACAGACATCAAAAAAGGGGACGTCATGTGCAAGGTGACGGTGAGTGTCCCCGCTTCAGAGATGTCGTCCGTGTTGACGAGTGAATCACTGCAAGACCTGGATCTTAAAATTGGCGACAAAGTTCAGGTTGTTGCGAAAGCGATTAATGTGCAGTTATTGAAGGATTAGTCAGTCCCTGCGGACTAAGGTGGACCCCGAAAACTGGGTCGACGCCGTACCGGGACTTCAAGGGTGCATCAACAAAACACTTAAAGCTACTGGCCCCAAATCATCTCTTGGCGATATATCGTTTTCGTTCCGGCCTCAGACCATTCAAAAAACGGATCAAAGTAGTATAAATAGTACCGGCCATCTATTTTCATTATGCTTGGATAACCCATCCAACAAGTGTTCGTGCTGTTTGACATTATTAATGGATTGCGTTGTGATAATGTCCAGCTCGCGGGATCAGATGGTGTCGACGTTTTCGCCATTCCTATCCCCCAATGCGAAGTTACTTCGGGCGCAGCCGCCAAGCATCCATAGTTGTTCGCACCCTCGTAGAATAAGTAATAAGTACCGTCTTCCGCAACGATGTCACCTGAGCCAAAATTCTTGGAGTCCCAAGCGTAGCCCTTTTCACCTACCAAACTATTTTGCGGCAATTGTCCATCACGCGGGTCAATGGTGATCGTTTCAGCAAGATTGGTTCCAAAGGGGGCTTGATGATGAGTCGTTAACTTGGCATCACCATCAACATTCGCCCATTGCAGAGAGAGCTTTCCATTTTCTTCCTGAAGGAAATTCGGCACAGCTCCGCTGCACGAAGTCGGGGTGCAGCCGTCAGGGCGGTACATTGGGCAAACAGGCACGCCGATTGTTTTCCAGTTACTAAGACCATCTTGTGAAAACGCAAGACATGCCGAGACCCCCCCCGTGCAGGCCAATACCCCACATTCGAACAACATGTAGTAGCCATCTTTGAGGTGAATGACATCACCGTCATACGCAGTTTGAAGATCGGTGGCCCCACCATCTCGGATACGAGTGATATCTCCTGGCTGGTAGTATTTTTGAAGAAGGTTCACCGTTTGATCGGAGAGCTTAATGACTTCGTCCCGTTTGATAACGGGATCTGGCTGAATTTCAAATTTCAGACCCCGATCTTGCGAAGTGGCTAGATACATGTCGAACACGGGGTCTTTTCCTACTAATTCTGATCTTGCTAGACGGAGATACGCATAGATTTTTCCGTCAGCCCCATCGATAAGCGTGGGCCGAGCGGTTGTTTTGAGACCCATGGTGGTGTTTTCAGGCGCGCCCTCAAAGGAAATTAGGGTTTTTGACCCCAGCACGGCGCGTCCCTCCCAAAAATCTTTGATAGTTGGAGGAAGTTTCGTAGTCGCTGGTGTGCAAGGCTGTGGAGTCGGATCTACCGGAATCGGATTTACCGAAGGCTCTGGAGTCGGATTTACCGGAGTCTGCTCAGGGTTATTTTGAGGATTAGTAACCGGGGTGGAAGCGGGCTTTCTGCTACTGCTGGAGAGCGACGAGCAACCAGCCAGCGTGATACCGCCAATCAAAAAAATCATGAAATTCATGCTCAATTCCTCCGATGAATTTCTTTATGGTGAACGCGTCATGGTGTATCGGCAGTTGTTTTTGAAACCTTAGGCGAAAAGCTAACTTTCTTTCAAGTCTCCGAAACAAATGCAGTTTATCGTAAAAAAATTGCTAAGATCCCGAGTCGAGTCATAATAACGGTTACCGAGTTGTTATATACTTGGACGGATCGTCGTGGAATTTGCCACGAAAAGGTCAGTATCCAGAATGTTAAACTGTCGTCTCGCAGGTCTAACGGGAGGACCATGATACTGGATTCCGAGGAGCCTCAGCATATTCATGACGGCGGGC
>CAILAO010000722.1 GCA_903832105.1 uncultured Pseudomonadota bacterium
CGGACATGGGTGGGTTTAACTTCATTGGACATAATTCGATACTCCCTGTGGACAAATGTTTAAATTCGTCAACCGGGTCGGCGCCGTACCGGGACTTCAAGGGTGTATCAACAAAACAGCTAAGGCCTTATCTGTGGAAACTGGGTCTTCCAAATATTCATCTTGGTTTTCGAGACTTTCCACCGTTATAAAACTCGCGTACTTTGTTTGATTGTAAAAGAACAAAGCTCCTGCAAGTCCGGAAATTAAAGCTGGGATAACGATATAAAGCCATTTAGTTTTAAAAAATGTACCAATGCTCTTAACTGAGATGATGAGATCATCTTTTTCGAGTCCGTTATTCTTAAAGTTTTCGACCTTTATATCCATATTTTGCTCTTTAAATTAAAGCGGTTAGATGCCTTGACGTCAGAACTATAGACGATTTGTAGGTGTGAGGCAAGCATATTGAGCTGAGAACATACTTGAGGCATCGGGAGAAATTGTCAAATGTTGTGGATGAATCATTTAGGCAGCCATCCTTTTTACCCCATCAACGAATGTCACGTTGATATCGATCACATCAGCTAACAACTCTGATCCTCGCAGTTTTTTCCAACGTTTTGCTGCACATTGTGCCAGCTTAAACATCATAGCTAGAGCAGCTTCTGCAGATCCATGCCCGTTCGTTCGGCGGGTGCGAAGCCGAATTGTAGCAAACGTCGACTCGATAGGGTTTGTCGTCCTGATGTGCTTCCAATGTTCCGCTGGAAAATCATAGAACGCTAAAAGATCGTCGCGATCCTTCGTCAAACATTCGATGGCTTTAGGATACTTGGCACCGATGATCTCGCCGAAATAATCGAAAGCTTTTTTTGCGTCCTTTCTTGTTTCCGCCATTCAGATCTCATGAATTAGGCTTTTGCCTTTGACGTGCAAACTCTTTGGTAGTTTGTCGAGGATGTTGGCTGTCTTATGAACCCAACAACGCTCCAGCAAGGGTGTAGCGCGCTGAAAATGTTGCGCTTTTTCGGTCCCGACGGTGCGATTTGTTTGGTAAGAACTTGATATCGTTCAAAAAGCATGTATGATTTGAAGTGACATAACGGACATCGGAGATCATTCCGGTTTGAAAAATATTTTTATGCAAAACCTGCACCTCAATATCCGTTCAATCGCTTTTTTCTGTCTCATTTTTTTGATGTTCGCGGCTGTTTTCGTTAGATTGCATTTTGGTGTTGATTTCACCGATGAAAGTTATTATTTGTCCATTCCCTATCGGTTTTTCCTTGGTGATTTTCCGTTTCTTGATGAAGCAACCATGCATCAGACGGCATCTCTGATTGCTTTGCCTTTTTTGACATTTTTTTGTTTTTTCAGCGGCAATACCACGGGCCTAATTCTTTACTTTAGATATTTGTTTCTGGGTCTTCTTGCTCTCAATTTTTTGTTGATATTCAAAACATTTTCGTCCTTGGTTAACAAATATTTTTTGTTTCTTTTCTGTTTTTTCTATGCTTTGGCTGTGTTTCTCCCCATTCCAACGCTTTCGTACAACACCCTGGGAACAATTTTCTTTTCCTCCAGCCTTTGCTTCCTGTATCTTTTTTCTACTCAAAACAGCAACCATTTCCTGATGTTGTCAGGGCTGTTTTTCGCGCTTGGTGTTGTCTCTTATTCTCCTTTTGTTCTTATCAGCCCGATCATCGCATTTTTTCTTTTTTTCTTTGCCCCTGCTGGTGGAAAAATCAGGGTTTTCATGAAATTTGCGCTCGCTGGCTTGATCACCAGCTTGCCGCTTTTGGTGATCATCTCCATTGTCGGTATTGATCAGGTTAGATCCGACATATCAATCATGAATTCCATATCCGAAAAAGGGGGCAGTATTCAGAAACTTGTTCCCCTGATTTGGTTCTTGATTGTTCGCCTGCCATTTTTAAGCATTGTTTCTCTGGCATTGGATTACTCAGCCAACCGATTCTTCCCAAAATTCAGGAAGGTGACCCTTCCTCTCGTTTTTTGTTCCGTTTTTTTTCTCATTTTTCCGTATGTTCACAGGGCATTTTTTCTGTCCTTTGACGACTCGAAAACCTTAATGGTCTCGATCTTTCTCTTGGCTCCCTTTCTCCTTTTGTTCTGCAGCAACAGGCGGAAATATGTTCCCGTTCTTCTGATCATGTGGGTACCGGCATTTTTTGCGGGAACGATCACTTGTTGGGCTAGTCTTTCTGGGGTTGGCAATTTTTTTGTTGGTGCAACCCCAGGTGTACTGGTCAGTTTTATCTTGTTTTACTGCTATGTAGCCGACTCGACTGCGCAGTCGCCGAACAGAGCTCTGACCAGAGTCCTGTTTTTTGTGTTGAC
>CAILAO010000723.1 GCA_903832105.1 uncultured Pseudomonadota bacterium
CCGCAAAAAACCATAGAGCGATGGATTCAAAAGCTTAAAACGGAACAGAAAATAACCTTCGTCGGAAGCCCCAAGACAGGCGGATATGAGAAGAGCCAAAATGATAAGTGATCTGGGGTGACGGAAAGATCGGCGCACAGGCTCTTAGAATTTGATTTTGCCAAAAAAGAAACAATAGACATATCAATACGATTGATGTAGATTTCGAGAGAGGAAAGACACACCGATGGAGGTTGGACAGTGACCAAGTCGCAGACAATCGACACATTGAAAGACATATTGGTAAAGACATACCGTCCGTCGGCAATTTATCTCTATGGCTCCCATGCCTGGGGGCAGGCCAATGAGGAGAGCGACCTGGATGTGCTGGTCGTTGTCGATCAGTCAAAAGAAAAGCCTTACAGACGTTCCGTCAGGGGTGTCCGGGCCTTGCGCGGTTTAAAAATCAACGAAGACATTATCGTCCACACAAAACAGGAATTTGAAGAGCTTTCCCAGGATGTCTCCACGCTTTGCCATAAAATCAAGAAAGAGGACACCATCCTATATGAAGCCTTATGAATCCTGGCTGATCAAAGCTTATCATGATTTATACCTGAAGCCCAGGAAGTGGCGGTTGCCACAAAGCAGGCAGCGAAAATCTTCGATTTTGTTCGTCAAAGAGTTCCTCTGCCCGATGAGGTGGTCGCAAAGATAACCGGGTCATAATTTTCGCGGCAAAGAGAAGGTAAGAAAGATGTACTTCGAGATTCTGGATGACGTTGTTTGGGCCGAAACAATTGCTTCTGGTCATAGCATCCGTGAGCTACGAAGGCTCGATCGTGTATATGGGAAAACAACTTGGAGAAAACGCAAGGGAATTGCTAAAGTTAAATTGCTGGATGGGACTGTAAAGCTTGCAGAACTGCACTGGTACGAAGGGCACGGCAAGGGGAAAAAAGAAATAAAAGTCAAAAAATACCTGGAGTAAAACGATGAAAGAAAAATTCATGATTTGCGTTGACAACCAAGGCTATGAGGCATCTTTGGAGATACGGAAATTATACGAAATGATTCCGGACCAAGACGCTGAACAGCACAATCAAGTGAGAATCATTGATGAGTCTGGAGAGGATTACCTTTATCCCAAAGACTTTTTCGTAGCTATTCGGCTACCGGTCCAGACAAGAAGCAGAATCGTCAAGAAAGCCGCCTGATTAATATGGGAAGTGTCCCTTAATTTCCCAGTGTCTTGCCGGATGCAATGCCGGATCGGGAGACATGCGAAAAGTGTGTCCGTATCGCTCGCCGTGTCGGAGAGAGTGCGCGATCAGCATTAAAGGACAAGGCGGATAAGGTAGGTAACAACAAGTAACTGGTATTATGTTCCCGGAATATCCTGATGTTAGTATTTTTAGGTGAACAAATGAACTGGGAAGCCTTTGCAGCAATATCTACATTTCTTGCCGTGCTCGTAGCCCTTGGACGTTCGGTATTTAAACATGTCTATCAAAACAGGGTTCATTTAAGGATTCACTTGGCAACCCAAGGACGTTATTCAGATGAAAAGAAAGCTATTATTGTTATATCTAACATCAGTCTAGTATCAGAAACTATCACACGATTACTCATAAAAACATCACCAAAAGAAACCATAGA
>CAILAO010000724.1 GCA_903832105.1 uncultured Pseudomonadota bacterium
AGGCTGCCTTTTTACTTCCCTTTTTCTTGTCACTCGCAAAGCTTTTGAAAAACGACTTAGTGCCAGAGGAGGCTTCGCTAATCGAATGACCGACTTTTTTAGACGCGCCAGTAAAGAATCCACTGGATTTCCCAGAGGACTTTCCAGGGGAACAACTTGTCAAGTAGTGCACGCCGAGTCCCAGAGTAGCGATGAGGGAGATTAAGAGGAAAAAGTTGCGGGAGGTCCGCTTGCCAAAAAGTTTTGCTTTAAATTGATGAATTTTCTTGCTCATAACCACTTCCATTTCAACTTCAGATCAGTTCAGTAAATTACACAACAACAGCAATAAACCAGAGCCACTGGAGCAAGGACCTATCGGTCCCTTCGCTCAAGGCACTAAGCAAAAAGAGTTCCAGATAAATTAGTCAAGAAATTCGATATGTAAGCAAGCTAGCGCGGTGTGATAATCTCGTACGGGTGTCAAAATATTTTACACTCCGGCTAAACGGTCTACAATAAGCAGAGGGAGAATATATATGGAAAGTAAGAAACCTGAAGCGAGCACCCCAAGAAGGTTCCTGCGAGGACGTTCCCTGAGTAAAAGGGTTCATTTAGCCGCGAAACGGCAAACGAAAACGATCGGTTTACCTCCTGGAAGCTTGGTTTATGTCGGAAAAGAAGATGCTGAAAAGGGGAAAATTGGTCTTACCGTTTTTGACGAAAAAAAATGCATCGAAAAGGACCTTCTGCAAATGGAAGACCTCGTCGCTGCAAAAGAAGAAGGGGGATTTGTTTGGGTTGCAGTAGAAGGGTTACAGCAAGTTAAAGCCGTTGAAGAGCTGGGTCAGAGATTTGGCATCCATCCACTAATCTTAGAAGATATATTAAACACCTCTCAACGACCAAAAACGGAAGAATTCGAGGACTATCTATTCATTGTGCTAAAGTTGATAGACTATAACGCGAGTACAGACGAGATCCTAGTTGAGCAAGTTAGTTTAATTATAGGGCCTGATTTTCTTCTCACTTTTCAAGAGAAGCATTGCTCATTTTTAGATCGTGTGCATGAAAGACTGCGCACGGGAAAAGGGCGTATTCGAAGACTCGGCGTTGACCATCTTGCATACTGCCTCATTGATAGCATCGTTGATAATTACTTTGTTGCTCTTGAAAAACTCGCCGAGAAAATCGAACTTCTTGAAGAAGAAGTTGTTTCCAATCCTAACAGGGAAATCTTGCAAGTCATTCATCGAATGAAAACGGATATGATTTTTCTAAGAAAATCAATTTGGCCGCTACGCGAGGTCGTTAATAGGCTCGTTATCAGTGAGAGTGCCTTTATAAAGGAAGATGTCAAGCCTTACTTGAGAGATGTTTACGATCACGCCGTACATATTATCGACACACTCGAAACATATCGTGATATCGTTTCTGGAATGTTAGAGATCTATTTATCTAGTATCAATCACAAGTTGAATGAAGTTATGAAACTCTTGACGGTCATTTCGACAATCTTCATGCCTCTCACTTTCTTTACCAGTTGGTACGGAATGAATTTCAAACACATGCCTGAACTGGATGAGGCATGGGGTTATCCACTGATCGGGATGCTTTCTCTATTTGTTGCTGTGCTTATGTTGTTTTATTTCAGAAGAAAAGAATGGATATAACCATCGAGATTAAGGGTTGTTATGGCCGCTAGATAAGCCTTCGCTGGGTTTTGCAATGCAATAGATTTTACAAAAGCCAGGGACAGGAAAGATATCTTTCTTTTTGTTTTTTGAATACAGAAAAGACTTGACCTGCGCTGTTTTTCGAGTCAACATCCAACAGAGTTTAACAAGTTAACCCTGTAGGAGAGAGTATAATGAACAAAGGTGAATTGATTGAAGCTGTTGCTTCTGAAACTGAAATGACAAAGGCCGATTGTGAACGTTATCTTAATTGCTTTGTCGAAACCGTGTCGAAAAACATGAAAAAAGATGACGGCGTAAAACTCGTTGGTTTTGGAACATTCAAAACCTCCAAGAGAAAAGCAAGAATCGGTCGCAATCCACAAACCGGTGAAGAAATTAAAATTCCAGCCCGCACCGTTCCAGTATTCTCGCCAGGCAAAGAACTTAAAGAATCAATTTGGAAGTCCCGCTAATTTTTCGACGTACCAGGGGTGAACCTCACCTCTGGTTTGCTTTTTCCCCCTGTTTTTGCATCTTCCCTAAAAAAATTCCTTGCCAGTAAGTGCAGAATCTAAGGCGTGGCCTGAATGGCATTGGGGTAAGGTTGAAATCCTTGAAAGACTTAGACTTAATCATTGTCATAATCTTATGGTTTCAACGTGATCTCTTTCGGAAGACTTTTACTTGATCAGCAACACTTCGCCGTATTTCTCGTAGAAGTTTTAGCGAAAAAGCTCGACGTTTCAAGAAAGAGATCACGTTGAAGTCTCAAGTTTCAAGTCTATGTCTATGAGGACGTATACGTTACCCCGGTGCCATTCAGTACACACCCAATTAGCTGCAGTCGCAACAGTCCAGCTTAATCGTCCCATCATGCAGCAAGAGTTAGCTGATTGAGGCGCTAAGGATAATCCGCGTAACTCACGACTTTCCATGCATCGTCGGTCTTGCTGCTTCCCGTCGGAAAGGGTTTAACATCGACGATGACTTTTTTTCCGATCTTGTCTTGTAAACCTTTTGGAACCTTGGTGAGTATGCTCGGCGCCCCTTGAGCACCCTCGATGACGTATTGCCCGTCTTTGTTTTGCAGAACACCTACGAGCGGGGCACGTCCGCTTTCAGCTTTCAAGACCTCAAAATCTTTAGGTTCTAAACATTTCGAGGGAACTTGCGGTGGGTCTTGCCAAACACCGGCGATCCTAACGGTCATGCCAGAGATGCGCCCAATACGGCGTGAGACATCTCCTGGGCAAAGATATGAAAAATCCTTCTCATTGTCGGCAGCAATAAGAGTCACGCGAGTATTAATACCTGAACCGGTAATTTTTATGATTCCTTCTTTTGAGATTTTGTTTGGTAGTTCAGAGGTTTTCCAATCTTTGATTAACGCCTCGTCTGGCTTAACTTTTTGCTCGTTTGGCGTAGGTGATGAGGCAGGACCTTTCCCTTGCGCAAAAGCGAGACCTGAAAAGGTGATTCCAACCAGAACTAAGATAAAAAGTATATTTTTCATGAAAGCTCCTTTCGTCTCTACTACTTGATCCTAACAATAGAAATGCCGGCATTTTCAGAGGAAGAAAACGTAAAACTCAATTTTGCAGCCGGATCAGTAATCGTATGTAACATCGGCTTCGTTTGGTAATAGCTGGTGGCAATGGCTTCCTTAAATTCATCGTCTGTAGATGCTGTAAACGTGTTGCTTGGAAGTGTTCTGAATTTATTAAAGTGCATGCCAAATGTCTTGTTTGTGCCGCCGGACAAGTCCTTAACACCAGATACCGGATCTTGCACTTTATACTGAGAGCCGACATTTGAAGCGGATGAATTATCTAAGACGAGAGCTCCAAAGTAGCCGCTTACGGCGTCGATCCAATCACCGCCATAGGCCGCTTTGAGGCCGTTGATTCCGATGGTACTGCTTGAATAAAACTCGCGAATAAAATCAAGGCCGCCGCCAGCCGTGGGTCTACCATTCTCAAACGTCACACCACCCTTTTGGCTGACGAGATAGTATATGAAGCTCTGCGCTCCCCCGCGTGCGTTTTCCGGAAGCTGCGTGGCATCCAAAAAGAATGGCGTTGCTGCGTCTGGAAAAACAGTGATAAAGGCTTTGACGTAATTAAAATTTTCTTCCCCGTAACCAAAAAGATCCTCCATAAAGTGCGCAATGCCCTCGTCGGGAGAAATGGCTTCGTTAGCGCCATTTTGCTTGATGCCTCTGAAATAATGCATGATCGAGTGCTGCATTTCGTGGGCGAGAGTTGAGTAGACAAACTGCTTGGCAACGCTCGCAGCACAAAGGTTGCGGGCGACTGGATTGGGATCGAGGTAAATAATCGGACGTTTAGATGTTTCGGAGGCATCTTTAGAAAATGCACCGGCGAATTTTGCAAAGTCTTCCGGCCATGTGGAGTTTGAAAGGTCGTCAACGACAATGACTGGTTTATAGCTGTATCCTGAGATGTCAGCAAAATCGTCTTTGTAAATCGCTTTATATGTGGTGAGAAGGTCGGTGAGCGCTGTTTTCAGTTCATCGTTTGTACCAACTGTGGCTGGAAGCGCCGTGAGCAGCACGACACAATAGTCAGCTTCTTCGATTTTCGTCTTATCGGCGGTTGAAATAGCATCTTCACCTGGAACTGGGATCTCAGAGGGGCAACCACTTGCCACAAGTTTTAACGTTACCTGGTCAGAAGAAGCTTTTTGATCGACACTGCGTTTCTTTATTTCGTTGGAGAAAAGTCGCTCAAGTCTCGTATTGTTGGTCGTTGATGCTGGAGTCAAGTTATATTGCGATTGACTTTCTTCTTGAGAGACAACTTGAGCTTTATCGAGCCATCTAACCGTGCGCCACCACCAGGTAGGCTGAGACGTGGCGTCGAATCGGTTTATGATGAGCCTTAATGTATGGTCATATGTTTGGGGCGAAACGAAGTGAGTTTCGTATTGCAGAGAATCATCAGGAGTTGGCGTGTCTCGATGATCTGCCTGATCGGTGGCGTCCGTTAAAAAAGTTCCCGTGCCGAGCGATATTTCCATGTTAGCTTCGGCTTTCCCGCCTTCGACCGTCCCGTACTTTCCAAGAACAAAGGGAAGCAGCACATACTGCGCGTCTTTTGCAGCGCCCTTAAATTCAATCGAGACGGCATCTTTTCCAGAATCGGGTTTGGCAAGCCATCCGCAGCCTAGATCGCCCTCTGTACACTTTGTCTCATCCTTTTTTTCATCTTCTTTATCCTTTTTTCCGCAAGATGTTACGGCTATAACAACCGACATCGTAAGCGCGAGGACAACAGGCGTCATGACAGATGTAACATTCCTTCGTTTCATGAGAAATCTCCTTATCAAAAAAAGTTCGAAACTACTTCGATTCACTCATCTCGCTCATCTTACAATCAATCTTCCCAAGTTTCATAGGGTCTTTTTTTTGGGCACAGGCGAGATCAGCCAGCAACTGCCTTGCTCGGCAAGAGTTAGACCCTTTCCCTGTAATGATCTCATTTTCCTGTAAAGGTTTTCCGTCATACTCCGTGGCGGAGCAAACTGCAGGAGCAAACAGAGTTATGCAGACGGTTTTCTGAGGTGGGCAGTTTGCCGGGAGCGTAGTAGCCTCGTCCTGCTTAAACCATGTGCAGCTAGCGGTGAAAACGCTAAAAATTAATAGAAACGAAAAAAATCCAACATTTTTCATATATTTTCCTTCTATAGCGAGAGTTTTCACTCGAAACAGACAAAATTCAATTTCAAAAAAGTGAACCCTAAAGATAAAAGAGATTTTACGCCATTTTTGGTCTTTTTTCTACGAATCACCATCAGCAATGAGTTAGGCAAGCTATTCTAAATGGCTTTTTAGAAGCTATACTAGAATAAAAGCGCCTAATTTCGTTATGTTGGCGCAGCAGTCATTGAGGAGTCCATGACGTCCACACCGTTCTCATTGCGCTTAAAACGTGGTGCGCGGATCACATTGAAGATTTTTCTTTACGTGATTCTCACGGTTATTGTTCTTTTTTTTGTAGCTCACGAAGCTGTGAATATTTTCGTCAGTTCAAACGACATTTCAGTCCTCATTAAAGATATCGTCCAAAGGGAAACCGGTGGCAAACTTGAGATTCAAGAAGTCAAGTTCGGTGCGTTTTCAGGGTTAAGTCTATATGGAGTAAAATTTTTTCCTCCGCTCCCGGGGGACAAAAGAGGTTTCGTAAACGGAGGGGATGTCACTCAAGAACCTCTTGCAAACGTTAAAGAGGTTGCCCTCAAATACCGCTTCTGGACAGTGTTTGTTGGCATGATTCGCATCAATGCCGTTCAAGTGGTTAATCCGGACATCCAACTAAAAGACCAAGATGGGGTGATGAATTTTTCGGGAATTCTTGATTACCGGAAGGAGCACTTTCCCGTAGTCACACAAGAACCTCTGTCAGAAGAACCTCCCAAGACGTCAGAGGAAGCTAAGGGCGAGCTAAGACTTTCTTCCCTCGTACCCATCAGTCCGAAGTTTTTAATTCTCCCCCTCAGCATCAAAGTACGAAACGTCGGTGTCCAAAATCTATTGCTTGACCTCAAAAAATTTAAAAAGGACACCCTCATCTCGCATACCTCGCTCAAGGGACCATCGGTCGATGTCGGTCTCTCGATATTTACCAACACCAGTCGGTTAGCGGTCACTGTCAAGGGTGGAGCGCAAGATGAAATTGAGTTTTTTGTCGATGATCTTGACGCAGCCACAAAAAAATCCACCGAACAGAAGATGACTCGCAAGATGTACGTTCGATCAGCAATCGTCTTACAGATAGCAGTTGAAGACTTGCAACGACTTAAGATCGACTTAGATGGAAAACTCCATGAAATTCAAGGAAACGGGCTCTCCTATAAGGATCGAACGGCGAAACTTGCATTTGATTTGAGGCTCTTAGATCACTTAAGCGGCCTTCGCCTTGAAAACCTTGATGTCAACCTCATGAATGCTCTGATCTACCACTTCCGGGGCGAGGTTTTGTTTCCAAAGGACAACTTAGACGAAATCATCCTCGATCTGAAGCAGGACTTCAAACTATCGATTGACGAGGCAGTTTCGCTCGCAGCTCCTTTTGTGCCTGGGCTTGAGGGCAGCGGCCTTATTGCCTTAGACAAATTTGAAGTCAAAGGAAAGGTTGTTCCCGCTCACTACAAGAAAGGGATGGAGCCAAAAATTGGAAAAACATCCTTGAGCGAATCGCTAAAAAAGAAAGAGGGTCAAGCGGAGGGTGAGGAAAAAAGCGAAAAGTTAGGCGAACAAAAGCAAGAAAAAGAATTTCCCCGCATCTCAGCCTTGCTAAATATTAATGGTGTTACGCTAAATCTTCATAAACAAGGTTTGAGCCTAGGACCTCTTTCGGGGACTGTAGCGCTTGCGGGAGGAGCTTCACTCCTTGGGAGCGGACCCGAAATCGAGGCGGCTGTTAATCTTTTGCTAGAGAAACTTCGAGTTAAGCAAAACACTCCGGTTGGTGACGTCGAAGTCACAATAAATGGATTTACAACGAATCTAACCGCGAAAATTCTCTATCCCGAACTTATGGTCCCGGTGTTTAAGTTTAATGTTGAAGCTGAACATATTAAAACCCACGGACCAAATGTGAGTGAGCTTGATGTTCCGCTATTTGTTAGCGTGGATGCCGATTCTGGCAAATCACTAGAGCGCTTTGGCGCCGCGGCGCGCTTTGAACTTGGCGACCTTGTCGAAATCTCGGCGGTCGGAGACTGTAAGAACTTCTGCGAAAAGTTTCGAGCGAATGCCGCAGTGAGGCTTGCCGCTCTTAACGATCTCTTTGCGATCGTTGTTCCCTTGAGTGGCAAGCTTGGATTGGCTAAGGTTCTTCCTTCCCGTCTCGAAGGAGCGGTTGATCTGCAGCTACTCGCAAAGGGAACGATTCCTGATCCGAGAAAAGGCGACGTCGGGGCAATTTTGAAGAAGGGCAGCGTATACTTTAACACACAGCTCAATATGGCTGACGTAGGCGTTACGCTCCCGAACATCGTTGAACTGGATAAACTTAACACAAGACTTTCTCTAACGGGTGATCTACGCGAGCAAAAGCTTAGTCTCACAAAAAATTTCAAAAAATTTGCGCTTTTGGGCGCGCCGGAAAAAGAGGGCGCTGCACCCGTAACAAAAGTAGAGTTGAAGCGTATGTCAACTGAAGTGTCCGTTGTTAACCAGATCGCACCAACATTTGACCTAAAAAATCCGTTGCAAGGCATCACGACTTCGATTGATTCTAGGTTTTATATTGGGAAAACCGTCGTAGAATCAGCCGGGCAAACGTTAACCGATATTGAGTTTGGCGTAAAGGCAACCCAAGCCAAGATGTCAGACATTAACTTAGCAGAGGCCTTTGTATTCGTGCCAAACTTCGGCGCGCGGGTTACGGTCGACGCCAAGACGAAACTGACAGAGAAATTCATGCCATCTTCTTTTGGGGCAGGACTTAAACTTGTTGTTGATCACACAAGCAGTAAAAAACTTCCTGGGGGCGTGCAAACCACCGGAAACCTCGGCCTTAACTTTAGGGCGTGGTCGCAAGACATGAAGGTCGCCCGTCTTTCGGGCGATGCCAATTTTGACAAGTTTTCGGTTACGATCCCTGGTAAAGCACCAGACCAACCAGCAGTTCTCGTGGTGGAAAACATCAATGGTAAAATTCCTTTTGCGCAGCAGGTTGATATCCCCTCTCTTGAAAAATCTACGCCAGAGGCTCAAGCGGCCAAACCAGCAGCGGCTACGGCTGCGGGAACAAAAGATAAGGAGATTGCAGAAGACGTCTTAGCGGAGGAAAAGTTTGAAAAGGCGGTGGAGAAATATAAAGAGAAAAACAAGTCATACTTTAAAGACAGCACTAATATGGTGACTCTTGTAGATTACGGGAACGTCCGTCCATTTTATCCAAAAAAGCAGCCCCTTTCGATCGAAAAACTCTCGGTAGCTAATCTTGACTTTTCAAACATGGAATTTGATCTCGAGCTAAAACAAAATTGGTTTGCGCTAAATCAGTTTGTCATTAACTTTTTAGGCGGAAAAATCCAAGGAGACCTTCAATTGGCCTTTGAGATCAAGCCCGACTCGCCAAAGGATTCGCCTCAAGCCCTTAGGACTTCCATCCACTTGACAAGGCTTAACTCACAAAAGCTTATTGATAACTTCCCGAAGCTAAAAGAACGCGCCACTTCGTGGAGTCTCCTATCTGATCCTTACATCGACGGGACCATTCACTTTAACTTTGATTTTAAATCGCGCGACATGTCTGGCGGCATCGAAATTACCTCAATTGGCCGTGAACAGCTTAAAATGATCCTATATTACGTCGATCCACAGGAACGAGATCCGAATATTCGTAACATCAGAAATGCCCTCAATATTGGCGAAATTCGTAATGTCTCTGTTCCCCTTAAAAACGGTTTAATCGGTATTGATGTCGATGTCAGGCTTCTTTCAGCGCCAATTCCGACGCCTAAAATTCAGCGATTCCCCATCAGTCAGCTTGTTGGAAATTTCATGGAGGGGGGCGATAAAGAAGCGCCTAAGGCACCACAAAGTGGCTCTGTCCCAACGGAGAAGGCAATTCAGCCGACGCAGCCGACGCCGCCAACTAAGACGCCTAAAGAGGCATCTTCGGGGGAAAGTAAAAAGAAGGCTTAAGGAGGAGAACGATGACTCTCAACCATCATAGATGCAGCGCGTTAGACAAGGGATTCTTAATTGCGTCTCTTTTGAGTTTGGTCGGTTGCTCTTTTAAGTTTGATCTTACCAGTCAACGAACCGCTCTCGAAAATCAGGTTTTGGGATCATATAACGAACTTGACGATGATCTTATCCTCGTCGCTTCCGTCAGGTCTCTTGATTCTTCAGGTAAAAAAAAGGAAGTTGAGGTTTCGGATCTTCAAGCAGCGGCACTTAAGGCTCGGCAGAATCAGGATTTTAATCGCGACGATATCGACGAACTTAAGTTAGCTTCCATTCTTGGGGAATCATTCGATGGTCAACTCGTGATGCTACCAGAAAATATCGGTGAGAAAAAGAGTGCGGATCAGGAACAAGCAAAACTCGCGAGGGTGCTTATTGACGAGGAAAATCGCGACCGCGAAGTCATTTGGAAACGGATAATCCAATCGAATGAAAATCTGAGTGAAAAGGATATGCCTGAAGTAAAGAAAACATATGCAAAAATGCTCCATGAAAAGGCAGCTGTAGGTCATTGGATTCAAGCTGAAAAGGGACAGTGGGAGCAGAAGACGAGTACTGTCCAATAAAATAGGGGTTAAAAAGCACAGGAAATCATCTGGATATCATGCGGAAATTTTTGACTAAATTTGGTTTAACTTTAATAGTTATCTTCCTTTGTACTTGCACCAGCCGAAAGTATTTAAAGGAATACGATTCGATTCCGACCGAAACTGGTGATCGATTCGTTTATCCTACGCAAGTCACCGCAGGAAATGACTCAAGCTTTTCACCGGATCTTTCTCCTAACGGAGCATATGCTGTTTACACTTCGGACAAAAAGGGCAACAAAGATATTTGGGAAAAAAGTACGTCTGGTGGTTACGCTAGACCCCTGACATTCCACTCCGCTGACGACTTTTCGCCAGTCATCAGCCCCGACGCCAAGAAGATTGCGTTTGTGTCGCGGCGTCGCAACGCCGCCGGGGACATTCATATTCTAGATCTTGGATTTAGTCTAAAAAGGCAACTTGGCAATGAAGAGAGTGCCTTAAACGAAATCGATAACAAAAAATTTGAAAATGCCAATCCCTCTTGGTTTCCGAATAGCGAAAAGATTGTTTTTACGGCGCGTCTTCCCGGTGAAGTCAATCCTTCGATCATGACAGCGGAGCTGGGTAACTTGGAACCACATATGCTAAATGATCTCAAAGGAAATCAGCCGACCGTTTCGCCAGACGGCGACAAAATTGCATTTGTCAAAAGTGGAGCAATTCACATTTATTCAATGAAAGATGAGACCGTTCAAAAAGTAACAGATGGTTCATTTTACCAGGACGGACAGCCTCGCTTTAGCGTCGACGGAAGATTTCTCTACTTCATAAGATATGCCGATGATACCAATCGAGATGGCAAACTTGATGGAGATGATAATCCAACGATATGGAGACTTGAACTTGCAAAGCAAGCTGTCGCTAAGGCTGAGCTAGAAAATTTTGCTCTAGCTCCTTTTACTAGCGCCGTGTTTGCGACCTATTCCCCGCAAGTACGTTCTCCCTTCTTATTCTTCACGCTTCAAAGTCATGGAAACCTCGATCTTTTTAAACTTCCAGAGTGGGGTCAACTCAAACCGTATGGAACCCTTGAGGAAGTAAGACAGGAATTTGAACGAAGGAAGAACTACTTTGATAAGCTTTTCGTGTTACGCGCCCAACAGGTCAAATTTCTTGCTGAGGGCAAAACAGCTGAAGCCATCGATCTGATTCTTTGGGAATTAAACCTTTATGTTCAAGAGGGACGTTCTGTAGAAGCCGCCAAATATAAGAAAAAAATTGCGAAGAATTTTTCGAGTCGCGAGGATGTTCTGGCTTTATCTGAGATTGCGACGGCAAGGCTTTCCCTGTCACCATATGCCTTCCCGAAGTTTAAAGGTGACTTAAACGATGCCGTTAAGGTTAAAATCGAGCAGATCTATGCGAAAGTACAGGAGATCAGCACAAAATTTTCCGGACAGTCCGGAACAAATTCGAGTTTGCCATTGGCACGCCGTGTACGCGGAGAAGTGACTCAACTTGAGGCCGAAATATTGGCCGCAAAACGAGAATATTCAGCCGCAAATAAGCTCATGGATGTCATTGCTAAAGAATATGAAGAAGACAAAGCGCTTTCAGCAAAAGCATCTTACTTTTCTGCTTTACTCGCGGGTGTTTTAAGCGATAAAAACGTGGCCGTTCAACTTTTACAAGGAACGGTGAGGAAATACCCCTCAGAGCGTGAGACTGCACTGCTCGCTTCAAACTCCGCAGTTCTGATGACAAAGGAAATCGCCAGTGACGCGTCAGAAGATCCCCTGGAATACCTGGTAAAGTTAAGAGATTCATCGAAAGATCTCCCCATCCTTCCCGCGACAGCCCATCTTGAAATAGCAAACTATTATATCGAAAAAAATAATGAAGTCGTGGCAACAAACGAACTTCGTCAGATTGTCGAGACCTATACCGACTCTCCCGAGGTGGTGCTGTCGACGGCGGCTAAGCTGTCAGAACTGGAAGAAAAGAGTGGCCGTAGTGATCAGGCCGAAGAGATGCTAAAAAAGTTGAACGAGGCGCTGAAGAATTCAAAAGAGGAGTATAAAAAAGAGGCGAAGGAGCTGCTGGTTGACCTGATCGTGCATAAAGGCGAAAACATGCTCAAGAAGAAAGAGCCTGGAATGGCGATCAAGGAATACCGTAAGGCGCTTGACTTAGATCCCTTAAATATCAATGCGCATCGCGGATTAATCGATGCGTCATTTAGGCGAAAGACATTAGAACCGCTTCTTGAAGAGTACGAGATAGCTGCTGATGAACATCCGGAAAGTGCTGAGCATCTTTATATTTGGGGCTATGCCATGACTTACGAAATTGACATAGCCAACTCGACACGGGGAAAACTCAAGGCCATTGATCGATGTATTCAAATTATGGAAGAGGCCAGACAGCTTAACGGCCAGATTTTACATATTCACCAAACCCTTGGCTGGCTTTATCTTCAAAAGGGGCACTGGCAGGACAAGTATTTTGAAGAAGGTGGATTTATAGCGACGCCGTCACAGAAGTATGGAATGGTAAAGGACTTCTTTGGCACAGGCGATCCAAATTGGCTTGAGCTTGCGATTGATAGCTTTCTCACCGCTCATTTTCTAACAAAGGAAGGTTCTCTTGATCGCGCAAACCTCGCCCTTAATTTAGGGCAAACTTACTATGAGCTGAAGAGCTATAAAAAGAGCCTTGATTACTATATGGAACGGATTGAGTGGCTCCCGATTATGCCCATTCGAGAACGAAAAGTTGAAGGTGTCCTATTTAGAAGGGCTGGACGGGCTGCTTTCAACATCGAAGAACTTGAACTCGCAGAAAGTCTTCAAAGAAAGGCTCTTGCAGTTTGGGAAAAAGAGAATTCGGACCAGGATATTGCCTACTCACTGGACGCCCTTGCACTCACTCTTCGCGAGTTAAAGCGCTATAAAGACTCGGTTGTCTACTATAAGAGACTCCTTCAAATTCAAAAACGCGTCGGCCCCAAGAGTAACGTCGTCAATACGCTCACGAACCTTGGGTATTCGTCATATATGGGCGGCGAATATCACGAAGCACTCGCCTACTTTGATCAAGCGGAGGAAGAATTTTTAGACTCAGGAAAGGCAAAAGAGAAAGAAAAAGTGGGCGATGATGGTAAAAAGGGTGGCGGCGATGAGGGAATCAACGTATCTCTTGCTGGAGAAGCATCTGCAGCTAAGGGATTTGATGACTTTCGAAAGAGGCTTCTGATCGTCTCTTTCCGCGCTATGGTCTTTCGCGACATAAAACGTTACGATCTCGCCGCGGCGACTTACGAAGACAAACTCAAAGCGCTCAGGGAGCGCGAGGAGTACCTTGATGACGAGGGCTCCCCGGCAGAGAAAAGAGCGAACTTCGAAGAAGAAGCGATTGTTAACAACAATTTGGGTGCGATATATTTAGCTTTAGGTGACTACGCAAAGGCTCGCGAAAAATACCTTGAAGCAAGTAGGCTTGCTTTGTCCATCAGACCTGATGAACAGAAAACCATGACCCGGGACGAATGGGTTAATCTCTTAAACTACGGCCGTGTCGAGTTAAGAAGAGCTCACCTCGGAGCGTTGCCGAAGGAACAGTATAACGAAGCTATGAAGGCATTGGATGGCGGCATAGAATCTCTTTCCAAAAGCTATCAAGAAGGGTCTAAAGCGGAAGGAAAGCCTCTCGCAAGACTGAAGGCCATCAAAGCCACCCTCGAAATTGTGAAGGACGCCGAAAAATGGCCGAAGATTGCGTCGACTCTCGAAGAATCAATTAAACTTCAAGCTGAACTTAATGAACCTATCGAAATGTTTTACGGGCCGGTTCTGGCGTATGAGACAGTGAAGATCGGTGATCCTGGAGCAGAAATTTCTGTCGTGTCGGTATCGAAGGCTGAAAAAAGTAGCGATTTTCAAGACTGGAAGCGATTTAGCGAAGGAGGTCAATGGTCGAAGGCGGTTCAATCACTTGAGAAGAGAGTGTTTACTCAAGCGTCTTCGTCCGAAGAAAAAAAGGAACCACAGGCGCAGATTGACATGACGAAAAAGTATGTCTCGGCATTTCGCACTGCAGCATTATCCAGGGGATTTCTCGAATGGAAGTATCATGCGCTAAATCATAATTGGAAGGAAGCCTTTCAGTCATTAGAAAAAGAGATTGGCGCAGGTGGAGTCTTGAATACCCCAACTGATCGATATACAGCGAGAATGATCTTCGAAAAATATTTTGCGAGCGAGATGTCTCAAGGCGATGCACAAAAGCTCTATGTACTTCTTAGAAGATATCTGCTCCTGAAGGCGACAGATCTCGCGGGACGCGTCCTTCAGCAAATGAACACGCCTTTAGCTAGCAAGAAGCCTGAGATGCCGATAGCGGTGAAAAACCTGCTAACCTTAAAAGAGACAGATAAGATTGCAAAAGCTTTAAAAGATAACGAAGCTGTGCTCACCATTCATCGAAGCCTCGACGGGACTGTTTGGTGGTTTGGGCAAGGATTTGACGGTGTGGCTTTTAAGGCGGAGCGTATTGACGATGCAAAAGTTAGAGATCCGGAGTTTTACGTTCAAAACATTGCAAAGAGCGACTGGGCCGCGGCACGCCTTCAAAAAGGGGGACGCGTCTATATTGCCGCGAGCGAAGAAATGTTTAACGTTCCTTGGGAAGAGGTCTTCACGAAGGGAGAAAAGGGTGGGGTTCGCTATCCAATAGCCTTTACTCCGTCTCCTGACTTTTTGCCCACTTTTTTTGACATGAGAAAACTGGCTAAAATGACACTCGGTCATGTTCCGTTCGCCTCGTTTAGAAATCCTGATGAAATCAAAGAAAGCAATGCTGTTCGAGACTACCGCGCGATTGAAGCAATGCCGGACCGATCGATTGGCAGTGAATTCAAGAATTTTAACCTGATTCATATTGACTCCCCACTTCGTATAAGCGTTCTTGAAGCACACAACTCATGGGTTTTTGGCGGACTGGAAAAGAAATCAGACGCGGTAAGGTCCGATATTAGTCTAGGAGATTTTTGGAAGCTTCAGCTCGGGACGACTTCGTTTGTAGCATTTTCGAATATCAAAAAAGAGGGTTTATCTTCCGTCAGCGCTGATGATTGGGTTATGGTAACGCTCGCGATGGCGGGAAGCGGTGTTCCAAGCGCCGTCTATCAGATAGCTGATGAGAAAAATAAGGTCGATTGGAAAGGCTTCTATAGTGTGCTGGAGGAGAATTCTGTAAGTGAAGCCGTCGCTTTATCCGCACTGCCTCTTCGCGTGCTAGGATATGCAGGTGTTCCAACGAGTGAGGAAGAATCTTTTGCTGAAGACCGGTTTGATCCCGCGCTCGAAGGAGCCCAAGATGCACAGGACGACCAGGATTGGGGGAAAGCGGCAACTCTTTATAAAGAGGCTTTGTACTACGCAAAAAGACTTAAAAAGGAAAAAGACGTAGATAAGATTCTGGATGCTCTGGTGAAAGCGCTCTTTGTCACCAGAGACTATGCGGGAGCACTGCACTTCCAAAAGCAAGTCGCAGCGCGTGCCAAGCCGAAGGATGGAAAAGGGGATGCGCTTGAATATGCCGAAAAAACGCTCGATGCGGCTGTTCTCGCGGTCAGGGCGAATCATTTTGAAG
>CAILAO010000725.1 GCA_903832105.1 uncultured Pseudomonadota bacterium
GTGCATCGCAGCCAGTTCGGATATTGCAGAATATTTGTAGTAAATGCCGTCTTTAATCCGCGAAAACGTTGGCTCTGGTTTCACAATAAAAGACGTATCGATCAGTGATCCTCGTCCTTGCTTGAAGATTGCGGAAAATTTTGGTTGTACGCCGGTCAGGCTTTCTTTTCGCGACAATTGTTTACGGGCAAGATCGACCAGAGTGTCATTAGAAACTCTCAAGATTGGGGCTTTTTTATTGCCGAAAAACTCAAGCGAACAATCATCATGAAAATTCTGATTGTATCCTTTGCTCGGTAATATAGAGTGGCACCTTACACAATGAGACCACGCTGTTTTAGATGTCGGGCGGTCGGGTGTGGTAAATAAGGGAACTTTTTCTTCCAACTTGGCATTTGCGTCCTTAATGAATTGCTCGGCCTCGGAAAAGTTTAAGCTTGAACCATCCTGGAGTCCATAGACTTCGACGGCGCCCAAATTCTCACGACAAAGGGTCGCAAGCTTTTCAATGGCGGTTTCCATCGGAAGATGGGACGACTCTGCGATTTCTTTAAGCCAGCCTTCCGGCAAAAGATGTTCAAAGTAAGGCGGCAATTCGCCGGCGAATGAATATTCGAAAGGCCCAGTGCCAAGCGGATAGCACAATGAAATAGGAATTGCGTTTGAGGAATGCTCGTATTCTTCAAAGTATGAATATCGGTAAGCTCTGCCGGTCGCCTCCAATTTGCCGACGGGACAACCGTCAAGGGCAATCAGAGCCGCGTTTATGGTCGTGTTCATTGCAGATCCTCGATTTCTTTCAAATTTAATTCAAGGTTCAGGAGATTTAGATAAGTCTGCAGCGTACCTAATTTGATCCCAAGGTTTCCTTTTTCAATCTTCCCAATTGTCGCAATTTGCAGATTACAAAGTTCTGCCGCATGTTTTTGCGTAAGCCCGAGTCCCACCCGGCGTTCTTGTAGCTCAGCACCTAAACGCATGAAGGTTTCGATTGTTTCATTTTGCTCCGTACCCCTAACAGATTTTGCAAAACGCTTGCGGGGGAGTTTTGTTCCAAAAGATTTTTTTACTTTTTTCTTCTGCTTTTTTTTCACATCCGACCTTTAGAAATCTAAAATATGTCTTAACATAGATTAACCATTTAGAAACGAACATTGGTCAATTAAACTATGTCACAGCATAGTATAACATCTTCAATTGTAACACATGATATTAAACCATGCTAGAGCATAGGATTGTCCAATTTATAAAAGCAAGAAAAGTCCTTTTATTCATAGGTTAGCTGTCGCTTGCGACAAAAAGGACCGAATCTTCTTTCATAAAAGAAACCCTATCGGATATCCTGAGTGTTGAACACCAGCTTCTAACAACGTCCAGGTCCGGTTTAGTCTTTTTTAGATCAACTAAATCAGCTTTATCCTTATACCTGAACCCGCATAATCTAGTTATGACCAGCCCTTCTAGACTACTTTAGACAAGGAGACTCGCTACGAACTATTCTCGACGAAGTAGCTTCAAACGTTCGTTAATCAAATGGCTGAAATCATCCTTTTGCCTTATCCCTAAATCATCTAACCAAATAGGAATTTTCGCCAAGAGCGTATCGAATCGACCGAGAGTTTCATCCAATTCTTTCACGGGTAGGCGACAATATTCCGCCAATTGAACAAAACCCGCTCGCCCGATAGTCTTCTTTTTTCCGCTTATTGAGAGTGCGGTTTCTTCTTTGTCTCTTGCGACGTAGAACTTGGATGGAACCAAATCATAAAACGGAGCTAATGAGACCAAGAGTTCGTCTCCTGGCTTTTGATAGACCAGCGAAAAATTTCGAAAATGATTGTCAGCGTTGCCGATAAGGTAGTTTAGTACCGTTACTTTATAAAGTTCTTGGATGTTTGGTAGGGCGAATCTGCCGCAATATTTTCTGATGCCTTGCACGATCTGCTCTATCGATCCCATGTATTTGTCATGGCCTTCGGTTTTGAAAAAAATCTGCGTAAAATCTTCAACGGATATCTTGCCGCTTTTCGCCCTATCGAATCTTTTTGTAATGAAGACGGGGTAGCCATTGGGAAGATACAGAAGACCAGACTCGGCTGTTCTAAGCCGTAAAGACCTGCTGAGATGCATACATAACTGTTCAAATATGGCAAGTTGCTTATAGTTTTCATTTATTGGGTCTGGCTTAATAATATATTGATTGGGAAAAATGTGAGTTTGTCGCTTTGCCAATGAAACGATATTGCCGGAAAATTTGATTTGAACACCCGTTAAGGACATTTTCATACCCAACTGTTCGCCGACAATGCTTTCGAAAGTCGTTTCTGACAGATCGAGAACAGGAGGAGTTTTGGAACCAAAAAGCTGCAATGAACATTCGGGATGGTAATTAAAGTTTTCACCTATGGCGTTCAATGGTTTTAGGCAGCAGAGACAGAAACCGTGTTTTGGAATATTGTCTCGGTTGATGTCTTCTGGCGGGATAGAGTGAAGCTGACCCGTCACTGAAATCTTGTCGTTTGTTTCTTCGTGATGAACTTCGATAGCTCCAATATTGTCTCGACATAACGCCAAAAGCAACCCCATCCGATCCTTTGTCTCAAGATTCAGCTTGGTCTGTGCAATATCGAGCAAAAGACCTTCCGGAATGAGGCCATTAAACACATGATGGAGACTTTTTGAGGTATGTTCCAATTGTGTGAGCGGCATTGTAAGTGATACCGGAAGTGAGTTATAGCTACCGGCATAGGCGGGATCGTAGCGGAAAATATACCCGCTAACCGTCTCTTCTAGTGAACCCGCTAATTTGCTATTAATAAATATGTTTGCTTTTCTCATGTGACCGTTTCCGTCATGTTAAGTATCATTTTGATTCTTGGTTACTTGATCGAATATTTCAATGTCCTTCCTCGCAGGTGCAAGTTCATGCTCAAACCACCGGGTATTTTTTCTTCCAAGACTGGCACCTGTTTAGCCAGCTTTTAGTATCTAAATTTATATACCTGGCTTTACTTAAAAGAAAATTTAAGAATTTTGCGGCATCTAGATTAAACTTTATTTCGATTTTAGCCGAGATCTTAGCTATCTCATGTTCATCAATATCCACAATAACTTTTTTGGCGCCTCGCGCGAAATTTTTATAATTATAAGCAACTTGCGCCACATCCAACCTTGCGCCGATACAAATTATTAAATCCGCGTTCTGCTGGGCAAAATTTGCCCCCCGTTGTCCGACAGAACCCGGCCGGCCGGCATATAATGGATGATCCTGCGGCAAAATATCCAAAGATCTCCAGGTGGTTAATACCGGAATTCTTGTCTTTTCAATTAACTTTTTAAACTGATTAATCCCTTTAGCCAATCTAACGCCATTACCAGCTAAAATAATCGGCCGCTGAGATTGATTAATTAATTTTATGAGCCGATTAATTTTATTATTTAGCTCATTTTCTTTACTGGCAAGTTTTGGCGGAATAAATTTTTTTAATTTATGCTGATCAATCATTGCCCCTTGAACATCCAGAGGAA
>CAILAO010000726.1 GCA_903832105.1 uncultured Pseudomonadota bacterium
CGGCTTTTCCAGAATAAGCCGCACGTTTCCCGACAAAGTCCGGATATTTAAGGAGTTCAATTTTCTCTTGAAACTGCTTCGCCCTCACGATTAAAGAGCGATAAACAATATCATCATTTCCCGGAACTTTGGAAAGAGTGTCAAACGAGAAGAGTTTTCCCATAATAAGTTGACGCACAAAATCAAGACCCTCTTCAAAAGCCCGTCCTTGCTCACTTTTCAGATTATCGACATAGCTATAAAACCCAAGATACGCAGACGTGCCTTCGCCTTGGTTAATGATTTTGGGGGAGAGCCATCCGACAGTCATTTTATTGAAAGAGCTGATCTCCTGACCTTGGAGCCTCGCATTATTGCTCATAAGTTCCCACATGCCCGAGGAGTTGTCGCCTTTGTTTGTTGCATAAACGTCGGGGAGAGTGAGGGAATGTCCGAATTCGTGGCAGAATGTGGAACGGTCAGAATATTCTGATTGCATGTTGTAATCGAATGCAAAAACTCGTTCTGTCAACTTGATACCGATCGCTTCGCGTCTAATACCTTCAACAACTGGGCCTTTTTCTGGGCGATCTGGGTGGCCGGCCGGCAAAAATACGGACCAACGATGTGGCCATAAACGGTTATAACACTCCTCCGCAGCTTCGTGCCGTGGGTCGTTTGGATTCTGTAATTGTTCGTCCGTGAAAAGACGGGCGCAAGTTGCTTGTTCTTTTCCCGCATAAATCAATACAACGGCGTCAACAAATCCATCTTTCTCGTAAAAAACCTTGTCGCCGTCATAGTCATAAAGGTCCCAATTATCGAATTGATCCCACCATTCGGGGGTAGCGGCCATGCGTGTACGAACAAGCTTGAGTGTATCTACGACGAGTTCTCTTGCATTAACATCGTGAGCTTGTCCAACTTGCTCGCCGTAAAACTTCAGCGGTTTGTCGACGGCAACGGGCGAAACCACAGTACCCGAAACCTGCAAGTTGCCGTTTGACGCGTGCTTATAATAAGAGGAAAGGGTCCCCGATCCGCTTCCAAAAAGAAACTCTTGGGATTCCTTTTCTAAAAACTCTCTACGATCAAATTTCTTGTCGCTGAATTCCACGGGAATGACTAAAACGTTCAGTCTGCCAGCTAGTTTATAGAGTTTAGAATGTTCACCCAAGTCTTCTTGAATGATTTGCTGATTCGCCGTCATGAGACTATTTACGGAAAGTTTTTCAAGAATCTTTCGTTCAAGATTTTGGGTATAGGCTCTCAGCGCTTCAATTTCTTTAAGAATATCTTCATCAGATCTCGTCATGTTTTGGAGTTCGGTTTTGGCTGCGTCGAGTTCTATTCTGAGCTTCTCCATGTCCGAAGACTGGCTGTCCGTTGCCCTTTTTAGACGCTCTTCGAGATCTTTAATCGTCTTATTAAGTTCATCAATTTTCGATGTGGAATTGGATTCTCTAAGTTCCAAGTCATTTCGGTTCTCAGAAAGCCTTTTCTCAAGTTCTTCAAGGCGCTGTTTAGCTTTTGCCGCTTCGTTCTCAAGAGTCTTAATTTTTTCCTGATCAGTTGTGTTTTGGACAACGCGATCTCGATGGGAATCAGGAATCGAGCATCCCCACATGGTAAAGACAAACAAACTAGCACAAATCACTAAAAACGATTTTCTAAACATAGAGCCCCCCAAAGAGAAAAGATGACGCTTGCCACGGCATTAATGCAAAAAGAAGTCCTGATTGTCAACTTATGTCGAAAAAAAAGCTGTTTTTCTTAACTATTTGAATTGTCTTCGTTTTCTTTTATCTCCCAACAATTTGGGCTGTCATCGCTCCGGGTGTGAGCTCGCTACCGGTAAAAAGATGATACCAGAGGGATGGGTTGAGATGGTTTATTAAATATACCGGATGGATTTGAGGCGAAACTGACTTAACTCGGCGATATCGTAGAGTGTATCAGCTACGCTTTATGCAAAGCGCCTGAAAGGCGCGTTATATGAGGGTGACTACCTTTTATCGCATATTAGCGCAAATTGCATAAACTATGAGTGAAGCGCAGTTGACGCTGTTTAGCGTCCATGCCCTCCACGTGCTTGCCGAAGTCGGCATGCTGCTGGTGAACGCTACTGAGGCGTCTCCGTTGCAGTTATTGCCTCCTCCTAATACATATTTTCCGGCGGAACATGTGGCTGTGCAGTTGTAAGTATTGCTGCACGTGTTGGTTATTATTTCATATCCCATCTTTACATTGCCACCACCCAAATCCAACTTCTCAGCCGGGCTTGTAGTGCCGATACCGACGTTGCCATTCTTCGTAACTCTTATTAACTGAGCATTTCTGTCGTAAAACGAAAAACCTCCATCTGCCCCACCCCCTGAAACCGCAACAAAAGACATTTCGCCGGCACTACCTGTCTTATTCCATCCCACGACTCCACCACCAACACTTGCCCAGTTTGCTGCTGTAAAGTCTTCCCAACCAAGATTGGCGTAGTTAGTGACCGCAATGGGGCCATTTACATCAAGCACTGGAAGTCCTATGCTGGTGGATCTTGGAGCTGCCGTCCCAATGCCGACGTTGCCAGAAGAATCTATACGCATACGTTCTGTCATCCCGGCACTGGCAGAGGATGTACTAAAGATCATCCTACTTGGTACAAACGTGGCGCCGGGAGTGC
>CAILAO010000727.1 GCA_903832105.1 uncultured Pseudomonadota bacterium
AAAACAAGTCTGGTGGAAATGCAAGTAAAAAAGTGATTGCAGGAACAGTTTTCAGCCTTCCGGATTCCTGCCTTTCTGATTTTCCGCCCCCTGAAATCCAGATTTCCTGCATGCTGCGTCCTGAAGGCCGGGACTGGAGCCAATTAAAATGCGTTTACCCTGCTCGCTGTCACACGTAGCGTTCAGATTTGCATCCATACTGGGTGCCGCGATGCGGCAACAAGCCAGTCAAACGGGTGTGTGTCTGCAACCCTGGGCCGTGCTATGGTGTCGGTGCAACCCGCTAATAGTCTTGAGAAACTTTAAGCTGAGGATTCACAGTGCCTACCAAATAGGCTACAATAAACTGCGAGGCAATAATAGAAAATCTCAGGGAAGGAGAAATCTATGATGACACGTATTCTGGCGATAGCGTCTTTTGTCTTGTTTTTTGGATGCGGCACACAGAATTCTAATTCGGCGCTTAAGGGGCTAGGGGCTTCAGA
Source organism: uncultured Pseudomonadota bacterium (assembly GCA_903832105.1). Lineage (GTDB taxonomy): Bacteria > Bdellovibrionota_B > Oligoflexia > Oligoflexales > CAILAO01 > CAILAO01. The sequence continues at coordinate 486 of CAILAO010000727.1, forward strand.
AAACGGCAAAAACATCGCGGTGCTTTTTGGGTCTCCGGATTGGCGCGAGGCCGACGACGATCCCGATTCGACAATCCATATTCCTGCTGGACCAGGTCTTCCTGGTGTTGCAACGGATATTAGAGAAATGTCCAAATTGATTTCTGACACTCGGTATAATTTCCACTTTGCTACGGCAAGCAATGATAGGGCAAGAGTTAGAGACATTCTGCAACTTACGGGTGAAAAGGTCGCCGATGCGGATTCTCTTCTTTGGTTCTTCACAGGACATGGTGGCAGTGGCTTTATGTTTGCCGAGGTGGAAGGTGAAGATGACGACGGCTCCTACACATTCGCACAAGTTGCGGCTGCGATCAAAAAAGCCAGAGGAGATAGACCGCTGAAAAGGCTTGTTGTTCTTATTGACGCATGTCATAGCGGCGTGTTTGTCAATGGTGATCAACCGATTGTGGATCAACAAAAATGGGCCGATGAAGCTCTGTATCAACCTCTCATGAAAGCGTATGATCAAAAACTCTACGAGCAGGCCTTTGTCATGGCGTCCTCTCTCACGAGTGAAACGTCGATAGATCTGGGGGAGGAAAAGGGTGGGGCATTCACTTATTCACTCAGGACGGCGATTAGCGAGCTTCGCACTGGGAATCCTAATGCCACGTTCAAGGATCTTGCAAACTTGACGACTGAGAAAACCAAGAAGATTGGTGGTCATACGCCAGTATACCGTGCATTTCCAGTCCCGACTGTGATCAATGATTTCCTGTTCATTTATTAACATTAGGTACAAATGCGAATTTTTTGCGAGGATGAATCACTACAAACTACACTAGAACGATCTTTCGTTTTCTGGGCTTACGTTGAGCGATGCCGAGTAGTGTTCCGAATAGCAAGAAGCTAAACGAGATAGCTGCAAATGGCAGTGGTCTCTTGAGGGAGATAGGGGTTTTAAAGGGTCGTTCTGTCGATGCATTGTCTGAAAGTGGAACAATGCTGGTGTCTACGGTTTCCTTATCTAAAGCTTCAGAGGCACGGTCACCACCGACGCCAGCAAAGTCTAAAGCGAATTCTGTTTTTGATTCTGGATATTCAGGAAGGGCTTTCGCTGCAAGTGACAGACTATAATTTCGGGGAGCCGAAGATTCTGCCTCTTGCGAAGAGAGATTGGCGACGCGCCAGTCCTTATTAGCCAGGAAGTGCAGAGGATTAGTCCTCTTGTCTGCAACCCACGCCTCAAAATGCAGGTGGGCGCCAGTCGAGCGGCCGGTATTGCCGACGATGGCAATTTTTTCGCCGCGTGTTACTTTTTGCCCTTTGCGGACATTAAACTTCTTTAAGTGACCATATTTTGTTTGTACGCCATAACCATGATCTATAACGACGACGTTGCCAAGATCATCACGACTGTGTTGTGCATAAAGTACTTCGCCATCACTTGGTGCAATGACTTCGGTTCCTTCTCTTGCTGCTATATCAAGCCCTCTATGCATGACGCGCTCACCAGTGAAAGGGGAACGTCGCGGTCCAAAATTGCTGCTAATATAGCCTCTTGTTGGCATTGTTGATGGTAGAGCGGACATTAATTTCTCGTGGTTTTCCATCATGAGCGTTAGATTTTGCATTTGACGCATTAAAACCGTGGTCCCGAATTGAATCCCATTGACGCGGTCCATGACATTGACAACATTTGATGTGTCGAGATCAGAGGCTTCGGTTGCGAGATAATCTTCGATTTCTTCATTTTTGATGCTGGTGGGATCATTTCCCTCTAAAATTTTCGAACTGATGCCTGTCTTTTTCTCGATATCTCCAAGATTATTCTTGGCCATTTTTTTGAGGACATTGCTATAGGTCCTTAATGAGTCAAGTGATTGTTCGACGTTGGCAAGGCGTTCGTTTGCGATGGTCATTTCGTCCTTGAGCCTCTCATTTTCGTTTGAGACATAATAAAACGCAAGTCCAGCGCAAATCGCCGCTGATACTATGACCATAAAAAAGTACTGAGGCTTTATAAATGAACCGATCGATCGTTTGGGTTTTGTCCTAAAGGAATTAGCAAACTTCATGGTTCCTCCTCTAATTTTTTTGCAGAACTTTCGTCCGCAGTGCTCAAAAAAGAGCTTGGCGACCTACCTTTAGTGCGCTTATCGGCATTTTTAGCCCAAAACTTTAGCAAAAATAAAAGATCCTGGATTTATGTAATAGATTTGATAGGTCGCCTTGCATGCGAATGACGGAATTTTCTGAGTCCATGGATCTAAAAGTGAAGTTTTCGCACCTAATTTCGTAGATATTCAGGTCGCCTTGATGTATGATCGGACCCGCTCGGATGTTCTTTTAACGTATTGAAAAATATAGATTTATTGGGGAATTGAGGTTTGGAAATAGTAAAAGGAAATGAGTTAGCTTGCATCGTTTTGGCGGCTGGAAAAGGAACGAGGATGAAAAGCGACCTTCCAAAGGTTCTTCATCACGTAGCTGGCCGTCCGATGTTAGGCCATGTCTTTGAAACTTTGAAGGAGATTGGCATCACAAAGGTGGCGGTCGTTTTAGGTGAAAATTACCCACAATTTTTTAGCCTATTCGATGAGTATCCTTCCTTTAATATATGCGTTCAGAAGGCGCAGAATGGTACTGGTGATGCTGTGGCATCTGCGGCCCCCTCTTTTATAGGGATTCACGCCCCTTCTTTTGCTGCGTGCGAACTTGTTAAAGGGGAACCATTTAAGGCGCGTTATGTTTTAATCTGTTATGGTGATGTGCCTGCGCTGACAAAGGATATTATCCGACTTTTTGTGCAAGCATCTCTCGATCAAAGAACTTCCTTAGCAGTTCTGGGTATGGATATTCCTAATCCAAAGGGTTATGGGCGCATTCTCACCTGTTGTGACTGTGAGGTAGTTGGGATCGTCGAGGACAAGGACGCCACTCCCGAGCAGAAAAAAATTACAATCTGTAATAGTGGGATTGTTTTTGCGGAGACAGAGTTTCTATTCGAGATGCTGAGTGGACTCACAACGAATAATTCCCAGAAAGAATATTATTTGACAGATTGCTTTGAGCTTGCAAAAAAAAGAGGAAAGAGGGCGTTTGTTCATGTGACTCGAGATTGGCAAAGCCTTTCTGGTATTAATGACCGAGAGCAGCTTGCGGCGGTCGAACGTATGATGATCGAGCGATCCAAAGGAAAAGCTGAGAAGTAAATCAAAGGAGAATAACATGTGCGGCATTATGGGATATATCGGCAATAGACCTTGCGTTAGCTTGATTTTTGAAGGGCTCGAAAAACTTGAATATCGTGGCTATGACTCGGCTGGGATCGCCGTTTTTGATCATCGGAAGGGCCGTGATAGTGTCCAAGGACCTCAAGCGATCAAACTCATAAAAGCCGAAGGAAAACTGGCCAAGCTAAAGCCTCTTCTCACGGGACTCCCCGAAGGGGCGACGTGCGGCGTCGGACATACGCGGTGGGCAACACACGGGAAACCTTCAGTTGAAAACGCGCATCCACATGGCGATGAAGAAATCGTCGTGATCCATAATGGAATCATAGAAAACTACCGAGAACTTAAAAGTGAATTAGCCAAAAAAGGCTACAGTTTTAGGTCCGAAACAGATACTGAAGTTGTCGTGTATCTGCTCCGCGAAGCGTTAAAGTCAGGGATGGGAACAAAAGACGCAGTTTTCTCACTCATAAGCAAACTTGAAGGAGCATATGCTTTTGGCATCATGATGGCTAAGGAACCTTCTTCTATTTTTGTTGTTAAGCAGGGGTCGCCCCTCGTGATTGGGCTTGGAGAAGGTGAAAACTTTTTTGCGAGCGATGCCTTGGCGCTTATTAGTCACACCAAAAAAGTCATATTTTTAGATGATGGTGAGATCGCAAGAATCTCCGCTGATGGTGTAACGTGCTGGAATTTCGCTGGGGAGGAAAAACCTCCGATTTCCACCCACCTCGATCTTGTGATGGGCAGTATGGAAAAGCAAGGTTATCGGCACTTCATGCTGAAAGAGATTCACGAACAACCGAGTGTCATAGCTAATACCGTTAGAAGGTTGGTGGATCTTAAAAAAGAAACATTTTGTTTTGACACTCTTGGACTTGAAGAAATGGCTCGCAAGGTCGATCTTACTCGCATCGAGAGCATTCAAATCGTGGCGTGCGGGACCGCGTATCATGCGGGTTTCATGGCGAAGTATTGTTTGGAGCCCCTTTGCGGAATTCCTGTGAACGTGGAGCTAGCAAGCGAATTTCGGTATCGAGCACCCCATCTAACGCCATCCTCATTAGTGATCGCTTTTTCGCAGTCTGGTGAAACAGCCGATACGCTCGCTTCGGTTAAACATTCTGCGGCGCTTGGCGCAAATATCTTGAGTATTTGTAATGTGAGGCATTCAGCGATACCGAGATCATCACATGCAACGCTTTATATGGACGCGGGACCTGAAATTGGCGTTGCCTCAACTAAGGCTTTTACCTCGATGCTTTTATGCCTTTACGTTTTTTCGCTCGGATTGGCTGCAAAACGCGGTCGTCTTGATGAAAGCACGATGAAAGATCGTTTAGAGGAGCTGCGCGTACTTCCGTTTAGAATGGAAAAGGCCGCTATGTTGGGACCTAGGCTCCGAGAGATTGCTGAGGGATATTATGAGATGGCTAATTGTCTTTATATCGGGCGAGGAACGAGCTTTCCGATCGCGCTCGAAGGGGCGTTGAAGCTGAAGGAAATTTCATATATTCACGCCGAAGGATATGCCGGTGGAGAACTTAAACATGGTCCAATTGCTCTTGTAGACCGCCACATGCCGGTCATTGCAGTTGTGCCGAAGGATCAGTATTTTGAGAAGATGCTGTCGAACGTCGAAGAGGTTCGTGCACGAGGCGGACGAGTGATCATGATCACCGACGAAAAAACACTGCATGGTGGAGGGCATTATGGCGTTGCAGAACTGGTATCGATACCACATACAGATGAACCGATCTTGCAGGCGATTTTGTCGACAATTCCGCTTCAACTGTTAGCATACTACGTGGCTGTTCGACGAGGAACTGATGTCGATCAGCCGAGAAACCTCGCAAAGTCGGTGACTGTCGAATAAATATTGCAACATCGAGGAACTATGGGAACGATCGAACGTATATTAGAGGGACTGTCAGAGGTGCAGAAAAAAGCTGTCACTTGCCACGATGGCCCACTCGTCGTTTTTGCAGGCGCTGGTAGCGGTAAGACACGGATTATTACACGAAGAATTGCTCATCTGATTCACTCCGGAGTCCATCCCTCACAAATTCTTGCGGTGACTTTCACCAACAAAGCAGCTCGCGAGATGAAGGAGCGTGTTGAAGCGTTGATTCCCGAGGGGCGTTACACACTGATTGCAACCTTTCACTCGGCTTGTGCTCGTTGGCTTCGGGAGTTTGCTCCAGAGCTGGGATTTAACTCTGATTACATCATCTATGATGAAGACGATACACGTGCCGCGCTCAAAGCCCTTTTTAAAACGATGAATATTAAAGACACTGATGTTGATGTGACGCCGGCGATTTTTATGCAGTCTCTCGAGTGGGCGAAATCTAACGTTCTTTTTCCCTCGGATTTAGAAAAAGGTTATAAGGAATATTCAGACCGCTTTCCTGAATGGGCCGTTCAGGTGTACAAAAAGTATCAAGAGTCTCTTGCAAGTTCGAACGCCATGGACTTTGGCGATTTAATCATGAATGTCATCTTACTTTTGAGGCGGAATGAACGGGTTCGAAAAATTTTAGAACATCGTTATCGCTATATTCTGGTCGACGAATATCAAGACACCAATCGATCCCAGATGGAGCTTGTGGCAAGGCTGTCTCAGCAGCATCAAAATCTATGTGTTGTGGGGGATGATGATCAGTCGATTTATAGCTGGCGGGGGGCCAGTGCACGAAATATTTTAGACTTTACCCGTGCATTTCCGGGCGCGCTTTCGGTAACCTTGGATACGAATTTTCGTTGTTCTGGCACTATCGTAAAGGCAGCCAGCGCCCTAATCTCAAATAATAAAGTTAGAGTTGAAAAAGACCTTAAAAGCGCCAACTCATCGGGTGTAAAAATAGGATACGCTCTTGAGCATGATGCCGATCTTGAGGCGTGGATGGTGGCTTCTACAATTATCAAGGAAAGAGGTGAGTACCCTTTAACGGATGTCGCGATTTTTTATAGGACGAATGCTCAGTCGCGCGTTTTAGAAGAGGCTCTTTTAAGAGAAAATGTTCCCTATCGAATTTATGGGACACTTCGATTCTATGAACGCATGGAAGTTAAAGACCTCATTGCATATTTGAGAATCATTATTAATGAAGACGACGCCGTGAGTTTAAGGCGTATCATTAACGTGCCTGCGAGAAAGATCGGGAATAGAGCGCTGGAACAATTGGAAGAAGAGGCTGGGAAAAGGGGCCTCTCCCTGATGAAAACCATTCGAGCGCTCGTTAAAGAGCAGGATTCAAAGCAAGGAAATAAATTGAAACCCTTCTATGACCTTATGGTGACTCTAAAGTCTCAAATTGAAGACATGCCGCTTGATAGGGTCGTTGACTATCTCGTGGCTACCATCGGATATAAGGACTACCTCGCAGAGCGCTTTAAGGAGCAGGAAGAAGAGCGAGTCGAAAACATCATTGAACTTGCAAATGCCATTAGCCAATATGCTGCCAGGGGTGACAGGGTGGCGCTCTCTGATTGGCTTCAGTCGGTGACTTTGAGCGACGAGAATCGAGAGGAGGCAGATGGTGAGGACGAAGGGCGACTCCTTAAAAAAGTTTCTCTTATGACCCTACATATGGCCAAGGGGCTTGAATATCGTCGGGTCTATGTTACAGGGCTGGAAGAGGGGCTGCTTCCTCATCAAAATAATGTCGATGACTCGACTCTTCTCGAAGAAGAACGTCGCTTGCTTTACGTGGGTATGACACGCGCAAAAGAAAAGTTGTCACTTTCAGGGGCATGCCGAAGAAGACTTTACGGCAACCAATGGTTGGCGCAGAGGCCTTCGAGATTTCTTAAGGAAATCCCCGAATCATGTCTTGCTGTCTCATATGATACGGATGATGCTAGTTACAAAGAGACATATCACGGTGATCAATCTTTTGGCAAAAAACAGGACTCGACCTACGAACGCTATGACGAGTATAAAAAAGAGACCTATGAGTACGATAATGTCATTAGACGAAAGAAGCCGACCTACAAAGTGGGGACTCTGGTCTTTCATCCGACCTATGGGAAGGGAGTTATTGAGAGTATTGACGAAGATTATGGCAGTACCAAAGCGCTTGTCAACTTCCCTGAATTTGGCCGTCGCCGTGTCCCTGAGAGCCAATTAACCCCTTTTCCGGAAAAAGTCATACTAAGGAGATAAAAAAGTGTTGACGGGGCTTTAAGAAGACTTTAGCGTTACAAGAATATACTTTACATAGCAGTGTGGCTATGCATCGACAATTGTTGAGTGTCTTTTTGAGAAGGAGATGAAAACATGTTTTCCAAGTTTTTAAAAGCTCTCGTTGCAGTGATCGCAAGTCTCGCGCTCGTGGCAGCAACCGGTCTCGCCGCTGGCAAGAAATGCCCAAAAGGTCAAAAGTGGGATAAAGCCAAAAACGCTTGCGCCGAAGTAGCCAAAAAAGGCGACAAAGCCAAGAAAGCAGAGAAAAAAGTTGAAGAACCTGCAGTTCCAGCAGAAGTTCCAACAGAAGAGCCAGTTCCAGAGGAATAATAGAGCGTCGTTAAGACATCTAAATATAACTCTAAAAGAAGGACAGTTTTTTAAACTGTCCTTCTTTTTTTAGTTCCACTCTTTAAATATCACAAAAACGGCAGCAATCATGAAAAGAAAACCCACCAGGTAGTTCCACTTGAGAGGTTCTTTTAGGTAGATCACAGAGAAGCCGCAAAAAACCACGAGCGTAATGACTTCTTGGATAGTTTTAAGCTGAGCAGCGGTGAATTGGCCGTGGCCGATTCTATTTGCAGGAACTTGAAAGCAATACTCAATAGAGGCGATAAGCCAGCTTACGAGGATGGCTATCCATAGTGGGCTTGACTTGTATTTGAGGTGCCCGTACCAGGCAATTGTCATAAACACATTAGAAATCAGAAGCAGGATAATCGTGGTCATGAAGAAATCCCCTTTTTTGCTTTTTCTGGAAAATAGATCATGCAAAGAAGTCCAAGAGCGATCAAAAAATAGCCGGCGATTGTAGCTGTGGTTAAGCGTTCTCCGAAAAGGAAAAAAGCCACAATCCCAGCTAAGACGGGTTCGGCAAGTGTCGCAGTGGAAACAAGCGAGACTTTGAATCGTTTAAGGACATAGATGAGCGAAGCGTGACCGAGCAGCGTCGGAAACAAGACGAGACTCATGAGGGCAAGGGCAGTTTTTATTCCAAAATCAAAGAAAGGAAGGTCAAACGTGAACATCACAACACATGACAGGACGCTTCCTGTTAGAAATACAAGAGGCATTAAAAAAAGGTTGTCGAAGCGGTTTCGGAGGGATTTGCCGATGATGAAGTATATGGCAAAGCAGAGGCCACCAACAACGGCCATGAGGTCACCAAAAAGATAGCTGGAAGAAAAAGAGACATCGTCAAGTCCGACAAGGATAAGCCCCAATATCCCTGAAATGATGGCGATGAGGGTTCCTAGACTGGGCCTTTCTTTAAATAGAAAAAAGGCTCCGAGTGATGAAAAGACGGGATAGAAAGAAAAGCACATGGCCGCATTGGCAACTTTGGTTGCCTTAACCGCGATAAACCATGCGAAAAAATGAAGGGCAAAGGTCATTCCCATGAGGATAATCACGAAGAGGTCTTTTCGCTTAATGATCGCCAGGTTTTTCCATAATAGTCGGTAGGAAAAGGGTAAAAGGATCAGAAAAGCAAAGAATAGTCGATAGAAGGCGATTGAGATTGGATTGGTTTCGCAGAGTTTTACGAGGTTTCCGGCTTGAGATAATGCTAGAACCGAAAAAGTTAGGAGAATATAAGGAATCATTCGAGTCATAAGTTAAGTCGACGTCACTTTTTCATTTTGTCCCGCTTCTGTCACGAATCGAAGCAGAGGCCACTTCATATTTATTAAGGATTATCACCTCTTCCGAAATCTTAAAAGTGTCTATTTTTTTGACAGGTGTCTTTTTTTTAGGCAGTTTAAGTGCGCTTTTAAAGGCATTTTAGCTGTGATTTAGTTGGCAGTGTTCTTGCTAAGGTGCTTTTCGAGCGACCTTTTTCGAGGTCGGACTTTTATTTGTTTTTTGTTGAATGATCCATGCTGAGTTGTTATTTGCGGAGTAGAAACTGTGGTGGTTCTGACTGGTTTGAAATTCCTAGCTAAGCTTTCCTTACGAAATCTTGATGATTCCCACAACAAGTCTATTACGTCTATTAGTTCACCGAACTGAAAGGAGAATTTGTATGCGCCGAACCCTGTTTTTATCGATCCTGTTAACCGTGTCGTTAGGGGCATTCACCGCTTGTGCAAAGAAAAAGAAAAGTGATGACCCGCCTGCTCCTCAACCAACCCCAGAGCCAACAGTAGCGCCCGTGACTCCGACCACAGTCACAACTCCAGTGACTCCGACCACGACTACAACTCCGACCGCCACGACAGCAACGCCAACTACAGAGCAGTTACAGCAAGAATATAACAATCTTCCTGTAGGGCTAATGTCGCGAGTTCCCACTGATGAATATGGAAATGATTTAAGTGACCAAGCAGAGGCGAGGATTTTTAATACATCGACGGAACCGACGGATTTCTCCAGCGCCAACGGTATTTGGGGCCAAGGACAAGCCGTAGCTAGCAGTGATGCTTTCATTGAAGACGAAACCAATGGTTCGTGGTCGAACAGTGATACGAATGGCTATTATGGAGACTATTCCGGTTACGGATATGATCCCTATAATTCAAACTCGAACGGTGCTTATAATGATACGTCTAGCTATTATAATGATGCGGCCAGTTATAACAATGATATGTATTCCAATAGCGGCCTTTCGTATGGCTATCGTTCCAGAATCACATCTGGAGCTTATTGGCGCTATTCGAGTCCATCATCATTTTACGACGAAGCTAATCACTTTCGTTATTACTTCTTCAGGCGTCCTCAGTTTTCCGGTGGGTTTATTTCTACGACCGTGATGCAACAGGGGACAGGGATCTGTTCGGAAGTCGCTCAGGTTTCTCAATCAATGTGTATGTAGGAAGCATTCTCGATGAAATAGCTATTGATATTGGAAGTTTGGAGGGAAAGTGGGGCAGGCGTCAAAGCCGGCCCCACTTTTTTTAGGATAGATCGAGGTAAAGTCTATGGAATTTTGGACTTTGAACGCTTATAATAACCTCCTCGTGGGAATTTGTAGTTGATGAGGTGTCGTCATGGTTCGAAAGTATTTGGCAGCGTGGATTTTGGCATTTATCGTAGCAGGTGTGATGTCTTCTTTTTTTGGAGTCTCAGGCTTTGCTCAAGATCAAGAAAGCGGAGATTCTTTTTCGCCTCCTCGTTATCTTCCTCCTCCATCTCCAGGTGTTGTGACTCCCAATCCTAAATGGAGTGTAGGTCTTCAAATTGGTCATACCGTGGGGTTTGCAGCGCAGAAAGTTGCTTTTTTTGGAGGGCTTCTAGACCTCGGAGTTGGATTTGTTCCGACTCATGTTGCTGCTGATTACATATTTGTTTTTGATCAGGATTTTAGGCCTGTCATTATGGGGCCAAGTGCGGATATTCGGGTAACGCGGGGAAAGCTGTTATTGTGTGTGGGTGGGGGAACTGAATTTGGTAAAGGTTTAACCCTGAGAGCGCCTGCAAAGATTGAATATATTTTGCCAAGAGATCCCTTTGCCTTTTTTGGTGGTGCCCTTTTTCTTTTTGGGCCTTTCGGAAACTCCGACGATGATGCAGAAATTGGTGTTGATTGGATGGCAGGGGCTCGTTTACTGCTTTAGACAAAATCTACTTTAGAGTTAGAGCACTCCAGTTTGTTCCACACTTCTCACCTTCGCGACGATAGCTATGCCATAGATCGGCTCTGTCATAGGTGCATGAGCGGACCACGCTGATGTTTTGAGCTGGGAGGCCTGTTTTTAGCAAGAAAAGAACTGCGGATGCTTGAAGGTCAAGATGCCAGCGATCCAAAACACCTTTCGAAAGGCAGAACATCTGCTCTTCGTGTGTAAGATTTAGTGAACGACTTTCGAAAAAAAGTTCCAAAACATCAGGACCGATTTCGAAGTGTTCCAGTCCGATTGAAGGGCCGATTGCGACGAGGAGATTATCAAAAGTAGGGTAGAGGTTTTTATAGAGTCGCAACGCTTCTTCAAGAATACCCAAAAAAAGGCCACGCCAGCCTGCGTGGATTGCGAAGCCGAAGGACTGATTCTGGTCAGCCATCAAAACTGGAACACAGTCGGCAGATTTAACGGCAATGGTAATGTTTTTCGACCTTGTCATGAGGCCATCGGCTTCGCCTAGAATCTGACATGTTTCCTCTTCAGCAAATGTCGGAGGTGTTTTAGGTGCTTCTATGACGCGTGCTCCTCGAACTTGTTTAAGGGCATAGCATTGTGGTGGGGGATCGTTGACGCCGCTAAAGTGATGTCCGATTTTGTGCTGAATGAAGAGGGGTATAGTTTTCTGTGCCGAGAGCCAGTTGACTTTGTTAATTTGTTCGAGATTCACTATGGTTTCACCTCGGAATAATATAGGTTTTAAGCAGATTATATTAACATAACGGACAG
>CAILAO010000728.1 GCA_903832105.1 uncultured Pseudomonadota bacterium
AACTTCACCCAAATCGATCCAATTTTAATCTCTCCTTGGATTTGAATAAGCTGTCTTTCGGGCGTATTAGTGGCAATCCATGCCCAAACATCACCCTTTTGCTGCAATTCTTTGCCTATGAAGGTCTGAAGTTTTAATTTCACCGTATCAAATGTTCCAGCGGGAACTGTTACTTTTTCAAAGGCGATGGGCTTCGCCTCCAACCACCAGTTCTTTTCGGACGTGTAAACAAGCTCGCGCTCGATTTTATTCATTTGATAGTCTTTCATCCTCATCCTAAACGCAACGCCAAACGCGTCAATTGCACCATGTTCAAGATCAAAATCCCGTTCATCATCTGGCTTATTGGGCTCCCAGGTTTTTTCGTGAACCTTACATTTGTCGTGATTGAAATCGAGCCATTTTTTGAAAAGTTGCCGATTGGAAAAGATTTTTCCCTCGTCTTTTTCCATATAAAACTTACTAACCCCAAAATCCCAAGGTCTGGAAATCGATTCAATCACATAAGTCGCGATAAAGATCGCTTTAAACCAATCGCCGGTCTTGGCGTCGGCATGGAACACTCTGTGCCAGATCCCATTGTGCTTACGTGGTGGCAATATCTTCATCGTGCCATAACCAGCCTTTAGTCCCATGTAGCTCACTTCGAACACAGAGGTTTCTCCAGATTTAAATGGTGTATTTGCGTACACATCGGCACGCTCAATTTGAGGAGGGGGTGTGTTTTTGGATTTGCATTCGAACTTGGCTTCTTCTGCCTTTAAAAAGAAAGCTGGCACTAAAAGAAAAAATATACCTGCCATGAAAAATGAAATGTTCCACCGTATCATCATAAGGTCCTCGCTCTCTTAACTGTTCCCACCTGTTAGCGTTTTTACTTATAAAAAGCCTTTCTATTATGGTAACCTAATCAATCGGAGATCGTCCATGGTGTTATTATAATGTTCTTAAGGATTAAGATGGCCCCCAAAGCAAAATCTTTCCGTCTCATGGGAAGAGTTTTATTTGCCACATTCTTAAGCATTTCAACTCTCGGAGCCCATCCCCCGCAAACTTTTCAAGCTAAACAAACCCCAGACAGGGCATCTACAAGCATCGAAAAGAACACATCAATTCATCAGTTAAAAAGCGGTCTCCCGGTAGTACTCGTTTATCAACCCTCGTCAGATATCGTTTTGGCCAGATTGTATTTTGATGTAACACACGTGACATCTCTAAATGCCGATGCCGCTCTTTTCACAGACTGGTTCTGGCGAACTCTTCCAATCGATACTACGAAGTTTTCTAGAGATACCTTTGCCAGCCTCATAGAAGAACATGAGGTGGAGTTAAAATGTCACGACGCGAGACCTGATCTGGGAACAATTTTTGCCGGTTGTTCTATCGAAACTGTGCGCCCTTTCTGGAAAGTTGGTCTCTCCATCCTGGGAGCTGTCATCACGAGCCCTGGCTTTCCAAAGAAAGAGTCCTCACTTAAAAAGGCGAATGTCGTTTGGGAGTATAAAGTCAATAAAGATCAGGTCGGAACCTTTTCTCGGGATCTCGTCGCAAATGAACTTTTTTTCCCAAAAGAACATCCATTTCACTCGAAAGGAGCCCAGTCCATTGAAGATGTCTCCGAAAGGGATCTCGCCTCATTCCATAAGAAACTGCTGCAAGAGGCGCCTCGTTTTCTTATCGTCATTGCTCCGCTAACTTTTAAAGACCTCTTACCTGAGTTAGAAGCGAATTTTGGCTCCCTTCAGAATCCCATCCATAAAGAAACCATCTCAGTCGCAATTCCTAAATTCGATCGCACCAGATCTTATATTTTTTCTCCTTCCCGGCAGAAAAACGTCAGAATTACCGCCCTTTTCAACGCTCCTGGCATGTATGACTCTGATAGACTTCTCGCAGAATTCACGCTATTTATCCTGCAGCGAATGTTTGTTAGTCTTTCGATGCCATCAAAAGAGCTTGAAGGAAACTATGTGAGTACTTTTGAGCGTCCTGGTATCATTGGTATTGGAGAAATGTTTATTCGAGCCAACAGTCCGGAACTTGTCTTTAAGCTGCTCAATACGACTTTTACCACTATCAAGGAAACGGCGCTTTCTTCGGACGCGCTAAACCAACACAAAGCTGCTTTCGCCGATGAAGCCCTCGCTTATGAGAAAATGCCGCCTCATGTTTTAATTGAAAAATTGTCCTATTTTTTCGCTTATCATAAAAAGATAGCTCCTTTTTTTGAAGAACGCACCTCCCTCGAAGCTTTTAAACCAGAAGATATTCAGCGAATCTCTCGAAAAATGTTCGTAAATTTCCGCACGGAAGTCATTGGCGACCGATCAAAATTCAACGACATCTGGGCAACTCAATTTATTAATCAACATCTATCCCCCTGATAAAACCCGTCTTCCATATTTTTCTCTATATAATCATACGGTTATAAGCCATCCCTTTGTTTTCCTTAAGTTTTTTCGAAGATAGCCGATCCACATAACTGAGTGGCTAGAGACTTTTAAAGGGGAAAACGCCAGGCATTTTATGGCAACACCAGATACAACATCGAGATCTCAAGGTAAAAGTTGCCTCCTACTATGTATATTTTGGATCGCTGTTTGCTTGATTCTTTCTTGGAGTGGAGCGGGGCGCTTTTTCGAAAGACACCTCGAAGAACCAATACTCTTCAACGCACGCAACTTTATCGGAAAACTGCCATCTTTGAATAAAGAAATGACCGTCCTGCAATTTGACGAAGCAACTCTTTCTAGTCTCGAACGTCCATACTTGACACCCAAAGAGTGGTATTCTCTTCTCTCATCACTCGAAAAATCCGGCGTGAAAACGATTTTAATCGACAAAGTCTTCTACGACCTTCCGCGTAAAGCAAGCGCTGAATATTATCTCGATAAGATATCTTCTTTGAGCGTTCCAATAGCCACAGCGCTCCTCACGTCTCAGGAAAGACTCGGTTACCGCGTTGAATTTGCTCGCGAGGGAAAAGATCTTCCCCTCATCTCCTGGAAAAATTCAAACAACTCATCCCAATCCCTGGCGAAGACATGGATGGAAGAGCCGACCTCGTTTCAAACAGGCGAAAAGTTTGTCTATGGTCCGAATCCTCTTTATCTCGACCTTAAAACCTTTAAATATCTTGGACACCTTTACACACCGGATTTCGATTTGTTCGCTCCCATCATTTCTCTGAAAAATGGCCTTCAAATTCCTCATCTTGCTCTATGGGCCGCGAAAGAACGCACTCTCGTTGATCACGATGTCATACTTGACGGGGTTTCCCTCCCTGTTACTAAAGAGGGTGTGATTTACAATAATCTTCTTCACCCAAAGCAGATCACTGAAAACGCGAAAAGTCTCATCGGTTATGTTAATGCATCTCTCCAAGGGAACATTTTTGGGTACATGAAAGATCATGTCGTATTGATCCTGAACGATATGCTTCCTGGTAATTCGGCCATGTCTGACACGCCGTATGGTAAAACGCCATCATCCTACCTCTTAGTTTCCTCAGT
>CAILAO010000729.1 GCA_903832105.1 uncultured Pseudomonadota bacterium
CAATTTAAATAGTCCGGGGGTTTTGAGTTCGTGGCACTTGATACAAACCTGCCCCTCCGGCGCCCCGTACAGTTTAGGATCAACTTTCACCGCCGCAATAGCCGGCAGACAGCAGATGAAAACCCCCAACGCCGCCAAGATGAGAGCTTTTCTCATGGTTCCACTCCCGTATCGATGAAATTTTCCGAAAATATAGGTGTTGGTAAGATCCGATAAACCCTGCCGAAGGGTCTCGGTTTCGACTCAAAGATCCCAAATCTAAATCGCGTGAGTAAAGATTCTGTCACGCGATGACGTAAAGATGTTGTAAAAAGCTGTAATGAAGATGTAAAGTTCTTTCAGGTGAAGCAACACGCTCGAAAGCGAACTGAGTAAATGTAGTCGCTTGATTTTCACGACTCCTAATAAGGGATGAAGATGGTTGGATATATATTATTAGTAGACGATGATCCGGCTATACGAACTACAATAAAGGAAAAGTTGGAATTGGATGGATATATTGTTACAACGGCCTCGACCGGCCTAGACGCGCTGAAATGGTTTGAGGAGATTGGGCCTGCGCTTATTCTTATGGACATCTCCCTACGCGACATTGACGGTATTCAGTTCTGTCGTCTGATCAGGGCCAGGTCAAATATTCCAATCATCATCTTGACGGCTAGGGACAGTATCAGCGATAAGGTTCTCGGTCTCGAAAGCGGGGCAGACGACTATATGGTAAAACCGGTTGACTATTTGGAACTGGCCGCGAGGATAAAGATATGTCTAAAAAGGGTTGAGATACTTACTAGCCATTCTACCGTTCTGGAGTTGGGCTCCCTGAAAATAGACACGAACAAGATCAGAGTGTTACTGGGAGGACGGAAGATAGATCTTACTCAAAGAGAATTTAATCTCCTCCTCCTCCTTGCGATAAATGCCGGTCGTGCCTTGAGTAGAAAAGAGATCCGTAGAGCAATCTGGCCACAGGGAGGCATTTACGAGAATAGCCGTGCCATAGATGTCCATATCCAGCATCTAAGGAGCAAATTGGAGGACAATTCAGCTAACCCCGAATTTATTGTGACATTACCGGGGTTAGGATATATGTTTTCGTCGCCGAAAAAAATGTCTGACCAATAATTCCTGTTGCGTTTTTTTTCACGGAAAACTTTCTCTCATGTCCTTCCGAAGTTAAATGATATACACACCTGTCAAGGTATTCAGTTCGATAGCCACCCGAATACGAGTTGCAACTCGGCTTCCAAGAAGGTTGCTGTTGGAAGAAAAGCCTTATGAAGTCAGTGCAATCAAGGCTTGATCACTCACGGGGCATCTGGTAGTTTTGTCACACTGCCTTTTCAACCCATAAAGGCTAATAGGGAAACCTTCGAATGTTTCTAGATTCAGTTTTTGGATTTTTCTCCAACGACATGGCCATCGATCTCGGTACTGCGAACACCCTTGTGTATGTGCGAGGACATGGAGTGGTATTGTCTGAGCCTTCCGTGGTTGCCGTGAAGACTGATCTGCGACGAGGCCCAAGAATAGTTGCGGTCGGTACAGATGCGAAAAAGATGCTTGGACGAACCCCTGACAACATCAGGGCAATACGTCCGATGAAAGACGGCGTAATCGCGGATTTCGAAGTGACGGAGGCGATGTTGAAGCATTTTATCTTCAAGATCCACCGTCGCCGCTTCCTCGTCAAACCAAGGATAGTGGTATGTGTCCCTTTTGGAGTTACGCAGGTTGAGATGCGCGCGGTACGAGAAGCAGCCGAAAGTGCAGGGGCGCGGCAAGTTTACCTTGTGGAGGAGCCTATAGCCGCAGCACTGGGTGCCAATCTCCCGATTACGGAACCGACTAGTAATATGATTGTCGATATAGGTGGCGGAACAACGGAAGTTGCGGTGATCTCCATGTCCGATATCGTTTATGCCAAGTCCTTGAGGGTCGCAGGGGACAAAATCGACAACGCCATCATTCGGTACGTCAAGCAAAAGTATAGTCTTTTAATCGGCGAACGGACTGCAGAGATGATCAAAATGATGATTGGTAGCGCTTGTTATGAAAAGGATGAATCGATCATCGAGGTAAAAGGGCGGGATCTCATCGCTGGGGTGCCCAAGGTTATTGCCCTGCGTTCAAATGAAGTTACAGAAGCAATAGCCGCGCCGGTTAATGCCATTGTAGAAACTATTAAGACCGCCCTCGAATTGTCGCCGCCCGAACTGGCTGCAGACATAGTAGACAACGGCATAGTTCTGACCGGCGGCGGTTCCTTATTGAAAAATTTGGATGAAGTGATTCGTCGTGAGACCAATTTGCCGGTAATAGTTGCTGATGATCCTCTATCAACCGTGGTGGTGGGATCTGGGGCAGTTTTTGAACATTTTGATTTGCTCAGGGATGTTCTGATCAAAGGGTAATCATGGGAAGGCTCCTGAATAGGGCATGATTATCTGTATCAAAAATCGCTGTACTTAATTGATTCGAGCTTATTTGCTCAGGTCTCTCAATCGACGCAGAGCTTTATTTCAGATCTATTATCCCAGTAGTTATCCTGA
>CAILAO010000730.1 GCA_903832105.1 uncultured Pseudomonadota bacterium
GAGATCCTTCGGCTACGCCTCAGGATAGTTTTTGGCGTTTCCACGCCAAAAACTAGTTAGTCGTTGCTTTTGTCACCTTCCAAACACCATTTTCTGTTTTCTCAGGCATAAAATAAAGCGTGTCGTTCTTTTTAACTTTAACATCGGTAGGAGTGGAAATGCTGATCTTACTTCCCTCTTTTATTTGAGCCGCAGTTCCATCTTTGCTCGCTTTTATAACGCGAATATCGACCCCTTTGGGAGAAACTTTTAGAACCGTTCCCTTAACTTCACCGCTTAGGGGATCTCTATCTGCTGTATTTGCGCGGATTCCACCCTCCGAAACGGAGCTTTCGAGAGCTAGTTGTACATTTTCACCTGCTCGAATCCTCGCTTTACCAACACCTTCCAGAAAGGCATTCTCATCTCCACTGAACGCCACAACGACGGTGTCTTTTCCTTTTGGAGTCACTGTCACGGCATTTGAGGACCCCATTTTTTCTTCGAGGGATTTTTTTACAATATCTGGAGTCAACGGTGTGTCTTTTATTTTAGCATTTGTATCGAGAACGAATTCGTACTTCCCATCACCCACCTTTTTCCATGACTTCGCAAGGCCTGCCGCAGGTTTCCCGTCCTTCATTTCGATAAGGGTCTTCGATTCGGCTAATGCCCAATTTGCGAACACAAAAAGTGACGTCAGTACCAAAAACTTTCCTAATAGTCCATTCAGCTTCATAGATTTAACCTCCGTATCTTAAAGTGAACTGAATGCTCTTATGTTACACGATTTGTGCCCCAAATGAAAATGGCTCCAAAGTTTTTTAAAAAAGCACTCCAAAAATTTTTATAACTGGCTATTTTTATTATCTTAGCCGTATTTGATTGGCGGTTTTTTTAAGCAACTTTATTAATCCTCCCTCCTACATTAGCCGAGACGATTCTTGCGTGTTTCGGGTGGCCTGAATAAAATGAATGGAGCTTTTTTAGGAGTTTAATGACATGACGATCAAACGATATATTAAAACAGCCTTTACTCTCGATAACTTTCCCTCCAAAGAGCCTTTCGCAGCGTCAGAACCGATGTCAGAGCACGAAGAGTCTGCGTCTGAACTGCAATTGAGCAATTTTGAGCCTCCGAAAATCGAGTCTTGGATACCACCGACAATTCTTGCAAACTTTCCTCTTCCAAAAGACAGAAAGTTCCAACAAGATAAAAAAACAAAGTCTGGCAGTCCCGCACCGTCAAGCTTTTTTGATGCCGCTAAGGACTACGCAACGACGCTCAAAGCCCTATCAAGTCAAGCTCTTCTCTTAACAGAGAGACTTGTGAACTCTATTTCTGAAGGTGATGTGCTCAGCGATTTTTCGAGACAGTACCTTCGCCACATTGGTGAAGTTTTTTCGCGGCAAGAGTTAAAAGGTAAGATCATCATCAATGACGGCAAGGCAAAAGAGTCCTCAGAGAAGATTGTACAAAAAGCCATTCGAGATCCGAAAGATATCTGGTTCGAAGACCTCGGAAGGATTTATTTGGAACATGGTTCTATCGATCACGTATTTGAAAAGGTGAATACTTTTTGGTCAAATCCAGATTCAAAGCAGTTACAAGAAGCCGAAAATGACATTTTTATTTATTCAAATTGCGTTCTTCAGATGCGCGATTCCATATCAGAGTTACACGAACAATTCTGGGAAGCACGGGGTCGGTCTGATAGACTTGTCTCGCAAGCTGTTCAAAAATCCTCCGTGGAAGATCTCGCAGCCACCATGGAAGCGCTTACTGAAGCCTTTGAAGCAGATAACAAGTCGCTAGAAGCTTTCCAAAAAATCTACTATACACTAAAGAAAGCAGGGCTGGATAAAATCCAAGAAAACTTCTTCAAAAAAGAGTCCTCGGCCTACCTCCGAAAAACGGGCGGTCGTGAAAAACTTGTAAATTTTTTAAATGCGCACGGTTCAGATGATCACATTTATGATGTTTTAAAAGAGGCTCATAAAGCTGAAAAGACTAACCATAAGTTCATTCAAAACCTCTCCGTCTCAGCTCTAAAAATGGGACGAATAAATGAGTCGATCAAGTGGTGCGAAAAACTAATAGAGACGGCCCCCCAAAACTCCGAAGGGTACAATCTGATGGGCATCTGTTACAAAAAAAGGAAGGACTTCAAAAAAGCCATTCACTGGTATCTACAAGGAATCGACGCCGATCCAAAATGTGGCAAACTGTATCACAACCTGGCCATCGCCTACGCCTTAATAGGTGATAAAAAGAAAAGCAGCGACATCTTCCAAAAGGCCGCTAGGTTCAAAGTAGCTGCGTTAAAGCAAAAGAAGGTCAGTTAAGGTGGTTTGTTCTAAGGCGTGTACTGAATGCCACTGGGTTAAAATTGAAATCCTTGAAAGACTTAGACTTAATCATTGTCA
>CAILAO010000731.1 GCA_903832105.1 uncultured Pseudomonadota bacterium
CTCGATCGTGCCGCCTATTCGAAGGAAGAGCAAGAAAAGCAAAAAAAGAAGAGTAAAGCGAAAGCGCCCGCACTTAAAGGCTTAGAAGATATCGACCTTATGCAGTGGAAGGCACTAGGTATTGACTCTCTGACCATAGGAACGCTCAAAAAGGAACCAGATGGCCTTTCTTTGGCCATGAAAACCATTGATATCAATCGCGGTGAACTGATGCTTGGGAAGCTTTTTTCCAAGGTGACGAAGGATCAGTATTCCGCCGTTATTAGACGATATGCCGATCTTCTTCTTCAAGCCTATACCGGGAAGCCAGGAATTTTTTCCTCGAAAATTGTTTTTGTCGGCCGGAAAACAAAAGGGTCCAATAAACAGATCTTTATTTGTGATTTTGACGGATCAAACGTCAAGCAAATTTCAGCCAAGAGCACGCCGCACCTATCACCTGCATGGAGTTTTGATGGACGCTACATTACATACACGTCCTATCAAGATGGAAATCCCGATTTGTTTATTTTCGATCGCGCGACCAGCGTCACAAGAAAACTTTCGGGTAATGCTGGTTTGAACAGTGGATCGAACTGGGCACCCAACGGAAAGATTATCGCATTTACAGGTTCCGGGGCGGGCGATCCAGATATTTACGTGATAGAGCCAACTGGTCGCAACCGGAAGCTTTTCATTCGGGGTACTGGCATTGATGTCGATCCGGCTTTTTCGCCAAACGGAAAAAATTTGGCCTATGTCTCAGGACGTTTTGGGAACCCTCATATTTTTAACGCAACGCTTGAGTGGAAGAGTGATACTGAGGTTAAAGTTGTTAACGACATCCGACTAACCTACGCTGGTTGGTGGAATGCCACGCCTGCTTGGTCTCCCGACTCGGATAAAATCGCATTTGCCGGATTTGATAGAGACATTAATCGTTTTGATATTTTTATTATGAATCCCGATGGGCGAAATCTCGAACGCTTAACCGTTAAAATGGGCGACAACGAAAATCCCTCCTGGTCGCCCAATGGGCAGCTGATCATGTTTCATTCAAATCGCACGAAAGGTCGGGATGAAAAGGGCATCGCACAACTTTATATCATGAATCGCGATGGCAGCGAACAGCGCACGATATTCACAGGTCTTTATGAAGCTCAGACGCCCAAGTGGGGTCCTCCGGAGAAGGACATCTAGCCTTCGAAGTCAGCAAAAACAAAATCGGTTAAAATCGGGATAACATCATCTTTCTTATTCTTAATATAATCCGCGAAACGGTGATCGGCTGGCAATACTTCGCCGAAGAATCTCATTGCGTCACCCAAAAATTCGCGCAGAGCTAAAGAACGTCTTTTTAAATGTTCTCGCCATACATCGAGTTGTTTTATAGTTTTTTCTTTGCATGCTGCCTTTTCTTCCTCGGTCATTTCGATCCCGAACTTCTGAATTAGGATTGTAACGAATTCATCAGCAATCCCACTATTGTCAATATTGTTGGAGGTTTTTGGGATATTTTGAAAGAAGAAGAAAACTACCGCAAAGATAGCCTCGCGGTCCCGCTGCTGAAACAATAGAAAATTTAACATACTAATAAATTGCTCTTTTCTTTCAGAAAAATTGTTGTAGAAATACTCCTGAAGATTATTTTTGATGCCAAGAGGGAGGGAGAATTTTTCGTCATCTAAGCCGCTACATTTAATAACTTCGCTGGTGGGGTTATAAGTGCAGCGATCATTCAGACTGAAATTTTTATCCACAGGAAAACATAAGTTGGTTGAAACCATGCGCGGCTGACAGTGTAGACAGAAGCTATTTTGATTCTCAAAATATCCTTCGCAAAATTCCGGAATGGAATCGGACGTTAACGCCGCCTCGTCTTTTTGTGCTATGGCGTCAGCACTGTTTTCCTTGGTTGTATTCGTTCTTGCGTCTACGTTAGGTGAAAAATTCTTTAAAAGAGGTATGTTATGGCTTGAACAACCCAGCGCCGCCACGATGAGAAAAAATATTCCCAACGTTACCGGTCTGTTAGATCTGACTATGTAAAAACCCATGACAGTCCCTCCCATTGTTCCCCTATGCACCGCCGATAAAGAATATTTCGGATCTCTAATGACCAAAGTTGAGAGAAAATTTTTCATATTATTTTCTTAAATGAATTTCGAGAGTTAGACGTTGCTATTTGCTTCTAAAAACGCAGCGGAACAGCCCTGCATTCTCAAATGGGTCAGTATCATATAGTTCAACCACCACGAATTCAAAGATCCCAACTGCAGAGGTATCTTTAGTGCCGAAGACTCCTCCGCGCGCTAAAAAGCCAAGAGAAACCGACGGACTCAATTTTCCGTCACATGTCGAAGGATAATATTTTCCAAGCCCCTGATTTGAATCCCAATGATCATCCCACCACGGATGTGTCTTGCTGGTTGGTCTTATAAAACTAGCGGGTACAGCTTTAGTCGCTGTTTCGTCATTGACTTGGTTAATCTCTACATATTCGAATTGCTTACCAAATGAGGGTACCGCGACATCTTCGAATTTGGTGTCGAGAAACTCCTTGGCGTTGCCGGAAAGATCCCAAATGATATCGCCGTTGGTCAGGACGTGTGTTCTTTTTTGACTCCAGTCGAGAGGTCCCGCTTCTCCGTCGTTCATGGTACCCTCATAAGGGCGGTCATCCGATGACGCGTTGATATAGGCGTTAGGAAATCCATCCGAGTGTCCCTTATTGATCGTTCCTTCTCCGACTTTGCCACCGCTCCAGTTTTCATCGTTTGATGCAATATTTGCTGCAATGGTCATCCATTCGGCATTATTCATCCATGAAAATCCGCTTCCAATGCCGCTACAAAGGGTTTTCGCATCCTCGATACTGCCCACCTGTAATTGCATAAGTTCACCATCGGGCCTTGAACGGATGACCCTTTTGCCGTCTTGTTCAATCTCTTTTGCCTCGTACTTCATCACGCAGAAATCGTCGGTATTAAACACGGGGTCTCCAGGAACAAAAACGTACCCGTCGGGGCACGAATAAAGTGATCTTGTGCTCCCTTGAATAGCGAATGCAGCTTCGAAATTGAAAGTTTTCCCAACCAACTCCTGAGGGATTTCTACGATGATTGAAAACTTGCTATCTGCATCAGCTATTTTGAAGCTATCGATTTTATATCTTTCTGCATCAGGCCCGAGGACATATAATTCGCTAAAAGTTGTTTCGAGGACTTTTTTTCCCTTTATGAGCACTAAACATCCATACACGTTTGAGGCTTCGCCTTCCATGTGCTCACAACGAAATTGAGCCGCCGTTACGTCAATTGGCGGTTGAGCTTCTTCCTCGGGAACTGAAGGGGCTTTTGAGTCGGTTTTATCTTCAGATTTTTTATCCAACCATTGCTTGCTACAGCTCGATTGTAAAAGGCATAGCAAAAGCGAGCTTGCCACAATAAACCGTCTAGAAAGGTTACTACAGAGCATTTTTAAGCCTCCAACATATCATGAGGACTAAATCAGTATTTCTTCGTCGACGAAGACCTATCGGAACAAATTTTTGTTAGATTAGAGATATTTTCTGAGGAGAAATGAGTTCACTTTTAAAAGAGAGACAAAAGAGGCTGCCAATCTCAAGAAATATGCGGACTTATCGTGCGAAAAGATCGATAAGAGGCGTGACTTTGACGCCCACTCGCGCAACTATCAGCAATAGTGTGAGATTTTTTTCGACGTTATTTCTACAAGAGATTTTTTGTGAGGACAAGATGCTCAAGGTTCTTCCAGGCTCTCTGCGTGCGTATACGCAGCATAAAGCGTGGTTCATATTATCAGGCTGCTGCCTAATTTGTGCAAGGGGCGGGCGATCAAGTCAGTGTCAGTAAATCTAGGCTTGGGTGGGGCTCGGAC
>CAILAO010000732.1 GCA_903832105.1 uncultured Pseudomonadota bacterium
GCTCCGCTTGCTTCGGTAAGGCGTGCTCCGTAAGATAGGTTATATTCCTCAGCGTGTGCAAAATGCGCTAGTCCGACAGCGCCAATGAATAAAAATGTTATCGCAAAACTTTTATAGAAAGTATTCATAGTCTCCCCCATTGATGATTATTATTTGTATGATCGGAGGATTCCTTTAAAACTTTAACTAAAGTTCCTTGGCGCTATATTTGTCTTTAAAATAGATGGGTTATGATTACTATTCTTTTGATTTTTCGAGTCGAGTCCAATGACGGTGACCGGAATTTCCTAGTAGCGCATAATTCACTATCATTATAGTGAGTTACGAACATTTCGCTTTTTTAGCCAGTCTTTCATCTGAAATTAAAGTGGTTTCAAAAGGTTAGAGATAGTCTCTTCAAAATCCCGGTTAGATCCTCATCATCTTTTAGTCTTCTCACAAACTCTCTTCCACTCATCACGGGCATCTCAAGATCCGTCATGATGGCACTAGGCGGGGCTGTGGATAAAAGGGCTCCGAGGCTTCATTGCCCCGAAGCTTCCGGAAAGTGATCTCGCAAATCCACCTAAAATTCTAAAGAGAAGGCTGCATCTCTTTAGTTGGGTGGGATGCAATGTTTCTAATTTTAGTTGCGGTCAGAGCCCTGACCTTCGCTACCAAATCTTTCGGATTAATCGGTTTTTCGACAAAGTCCTCGACGGGGAGCCAAGAATCGTCTCTATCTTTATTGGAAAAGGTCGCTGACGCAGCAGCCTTTTCGTTAATGGCGGACAACATCAAAATTGGTATATTTTTCGTGCGGTCATTCTGCTTGATTTCTCGGGCAATTCCGAACCCGGCGCTTTCATCTTCGGGGAACATGACGTCCAAAATAACGAGGTCAGCCTCAAATTCGGTGAGTTTTTTGACCACATCACATTCGTCGTACTGACTTTTAACGTTAAAACCTTCCTTTTCCAAGACCATTGTAAGAGATTCCACTATGTTTCTGTCATCATCAACGATATAAACTTTCTTCATAAGGACCTCCTTTGTGAGGAAAAAGATGCGGTCAGAAAATATTGTTTCAATCATTAGTAAAGCAATTAAATCTTATCAAATTATTGCAGAACAAAAACATGTCGAGATTTCTTTTAGTGCTTCGAATCCGAAGATTCCTGTCTACTGTAATGATGACCAAGTTGAAATGCTGTTTTCGATCTTTCTTGAAAACGCCCTAAACTATTCTCATAACAACTCTAAAATTGATATCGAAGCAAAAAAGGAAAATTCTTCTTTTAAAATATCAATCAAAGACTATGGAATCGGAATTTCGGAAAAAAGCATTTCAAAAATTTTTAACGAGTATTTCCGTTCAAACGAAGCTGTTAGTCATCATGAGAATGGATCGGGTTTAGGTCTTGCAATAGCCCAAGAAATCGCAAATGTTCACGACTTCAAAATCGAGGTTCAAAGTAAGCTTGGCGAAGGGGCGACGTTTTCCTTTGGCGGGCGAATTGCGGAGTAAACCTGTCAAGGCATCGAACACACCTTTTTAAGCAATTGACATAGCTGGCGGAGACGCGCGGCACCCCTAAAAAATAACCAACAATTATAATTGGATACGTTTCGAGGCGGTAAGGGACTAAGCTGGTACGTTTCTTGATAGAAAATTGGCAATGTTCCGCTTTTTACACCGATCAGCGTGGTTAAGGGAGATGTAAATGGGCGCCCAGCAATTTCTCAAAGGAATCGTGACCATTCTCATTTTAACTTCTCTAAACATGGCTTGCAAAGAGCTTTTTCAACCAAAGGGCGAAATCCAATCTTCCGTTAAAGAGTCAAGATCTCCTGAGACGAATTCAATCACCGAAGGGGTTCTATCGAGTTTTGATCAAAAGAAGCCTAGCGAGGTTCTCGTAAAAGTTAATTTTTTCCCAAAAAACGCGATTGAGCGTGAGATCCTAAACAGTTTTGCTCCGATGTCGCAAAAAGA
>CAILAO010000733.1 GCA_903832105.1 uncultured Pseudomonadota bacterium
AAAGAGATCACGATTAAGCCATAAGACAATGACGAAGATTAAGTCCAAGCGATAGAAGGTTTTTACGCCAATTGAGTACACGCCTTAGCGTGATATCAATATGTTGCGTCGAGTCCCTTCGCTATCTTCAGCATTGATGTCTCATGGTGAAGGCATCCTTTTAGGTCCTCTAATCGCGGCCCAATCTTTAATGCCAAAGTTTTTGTTAAACCTTCTTGGGCGCCATGTTTAATTGAGGGACTGTTCTAGAGAGAGGAGCCAAGCCTTTTTTTCTAAACCACCAGCATATCCCGTAAGTTTTCCTGATTGTCCGATCACACGATGACAGGGGACGAAAATAGGGATTGGGTTAACATGATTCGCCATCCCTACGGCACGTGCTCCTTTGGGGCAATCGATTTTTTTCGCGATTTCTGAATAGGATACTGTTTTCCCGTAAGAAATCTTTCTTAGGGTGTTCCACACTTTTTTTTGGAAGGCCGTACCTTTTAGATGCAATGGTGTTTTAAAAGATATTCTCTCTCCTTTGAAATACTTTTTAAGCTCTTGGCTAGCCGCGTGAGCAAACGATGTACCTTTTGGTGAAACGACGGAAGAGGGTTTTTTCTCTAAAAATCGAATCGAAGTCACACCGACATCGTCGGCAGTAACTTTAAGCCAGCCAAGGGGAGTCTTGAGATATACAACTGACATTTTTTGATTTTCTGTCATCGTTTTTACTAGCTTGGTGATTTCTTTCTCTTCCCAAAAGCAGCTCAATATATCATAATCTTCTGATAAAGCTATGTAGGAGATTTGTCTATGGATTTTACGGCGCTGCAACCGGTTCAGTGGCTCAGAGTTGACTTTATAGGAAACAGTCTTGAGTCCTACATTACTGCGATAGCTTTGTTTACTTTTATTTGGGGGGGTGTCTATTTTTTATGGAACTATACTCTCAAAAAGTTAACGGTCACTATTCACCGAAGCCCGAACGATCTTGTAGGATTGGCAATAGAACTTCTTGGAGCGGTTCATCCCATAATATTTCCGTTAATTGCATTACGCTTATCGGTCCAGCGTCTGACGTTGGCGGCATTTTTCGAGAAAATTCTGACATTCACGGTCTTTACAGTAATTGTTATTCAAGTATTGGTCTTAAGTAGTCGTGCGATTTCGTTTTTTGTTTCGAGACTCAAAATTGGTCGCGGCGGAGATCAATTATCTATAGATAGCACCCGAAAAAATCTTGCGATGGCTTGTAAAGGTGTCCTCTGGATTGCGGGCATTCTGTTTTTATTCGATAATTTTGGGATCAATGTCTCCACATTTGTCACTGGACTTGGCATTGGCGGTATCGCTGTTGCTCTTGCTGCTCAAACGATTCTTGGGGATACATTCAGTTCTTTCACGATAGCTCTAGATAAGGCTTTTGAGGTTGGTGATCTCATCGTGGTAGACACGCTTTCAGGTACCGTGGAAAATATTGGTCTAAAAACAACACGTGTTAGAAGTCTTGGTGGAGAGCTTCTCATCTTCAGCAACTCTGACCTCACAAAAGCTCGAGTGAAAAACTATAAAAAAATGGAGTTTAGACGTGTTCAATTTTCCGTCGGCGTAGACTATGAAACACCGCTGGAAAAATTAAAAAAGATGCCCGAAGCGATTAGAAAAGCCATAGAAACAACTGAGAAAACACGATTTGATCGGGCTCATTTCTTTGAATTCGGAGCTAACGCTCTCATTTTTGAAATTGTCTATTTTGTTCTTGAGTTGGGGAAGAGTCTGGGGCACACCAAGGATGGTAAAGGCTGGTTCACAGAGAGAGCATGGTCTCGATACATACCCTTCGACATACGCATACACAAAGGCTTCATAGCGGAAGAAAATGACACAATGTTGGGTTTCATTACATACTCCTCTTATGACACACCCGCCACATCCCCTTACATCAGCTGGATAGCCGTGGACCGCAGGCATCAGGGCAAGGAGAT
>CAILAO010000734.1 GCA_903832105.1 uncultured Pseudomonadota bacterium
ACGGAATTTGGATATCTCGATGGCGTTACGTCAGCCATTCAAACTCAACTTAATGGGCAAGTCGTCGGGCCAGCTTCAGCTACCGACAATGCCGTTGCTCGATTTGATGGTACCACTGGGAAGCTCGTGCAGAATTCGGGTGTTGTTATTACCGATTCCGGTAATGTCGGCATCGGGACGACGAATCCGAGCTTCAAGCTCGACGTGCAGGGTTCTAGCTCGCAGTTTTCAAGTACAGGGGTTCCGCTTTACACAAATTCGACTAATAGTAATACATACAAGTTCGCCTTTTTGGACAACGGCACCGCTCGTGGGTACGTTGGAGCAAATTCAACAGATGCATTCTCAATCGGAAGTTCGGCGACAACTCCTCTCGTTACGATTCAAAACAGTGGCAACGTCGGTATCGGGACAACTAATCCGAGCCAATTACTTACTGTAGAAGGTAACGCGAAGTTTTTTAGAGTCGGATCAGGCAGCACCAATGCAAATGAATTTCTTTCTATATTCGGCGGAAATTTAAATACCGACCACACGCCCGGTAATGCCGCAGCACTAATATATCCGTCGAATAGCTATTTGAGGGTTTTAAAGGCTGCTACCGATACTGGGACATCACCAACAACGGTGGCGGTATTTGATCCGTCTGGCAACGTCGGCATTGGAACCACATCTCCCGACGCAAGACTCAAAATCCAAGGCGGTAGTAATAATACAGGAACAACATTTTACATCAATGAACGAACACGCAACGATTCAGACAACTCGATATACGTGGCTGCGGGAAGCGCCTCTGGTGACTTCGTCGTGAAAACGAACGGAAATGTCGGCATCGGCACTACAAATCCCGCAACAGCTCTAGATATTTCCGGACAAGTGCGTTTGGCAAAAAGCTCCTCTCAACCCTTCGCATGTGATGCAACCCATGACGGCGCTATTGCGTTGACCTCAACTTATCGATTTTGTGTCTGCAGAAATGGTGCTGGTTGGGTTTCGACAGACAATGGCGTAAGCTGCAGTTGGACGTGCGCGGGCTACCTATACAAAGGGTCGTGTTGGTTTGCGGGTTCGTTCAATCAAAGTTGTACAACAGTATGTTCTAGCAACAGTCTTGCTTATAGCGACGCAACAAGGACAATTGCTGGTTCTGCTGGTGCTGATAGTGATTGTCACGCAATCGTTGATGGCCTCGGTATGGGACATGTTGGATGGGGAAGCCAAGCCAGCGGATATGAAACAGGATGCCTCGTAAATACTTCGCCAAATAATGCTTATCGAGAGACGTCTCCTGAAACAACGGCAAATGGAGTCTGTACGTCACACGCCAGGGTTTGTGCCTGTCAATGAGTCGAGATTAAGGATCACGAAAACTTTTCCAAAAAGTAACCAAAATTCAGATAGGTTTTGGTCTTGAGTTGCGAATGTCGCCCATTTTTAACAGTTTCAAAAGAAGAACAAAATGTCTATATTTTCAATTCGATGTCAAAAATTACACATCTTTTTTAACGCCTTGTGCTGCCTTATTTAAAATGAAGCGCCTTAGGCACGATGCCTAATCCGTGCATTGTTACGGAGCGCATCTTACCGAAGCAAACGGTGGTTCTTTCTTAAAAAAGGTGACTCTTAAATAGGCACTTCGGTACAAGTGGTCAAGTCTGCTCTTATTTCAAACTCTAATCTACATTCCTAACTCCCAAAACTCCCTAACAAAAGGCGAGAAACCTTCCTCTATTTAACTCTACGGATGCGTTTCTACTATGGTGGGATTTCAGCCTCGATTAGTCGCCACGACCAAGCGGCCGTGGGCTAAAAGATCCCCCCGGCAATAGCACTTGTTCAGATGAATTAAGCAGTTTTAGACTTGAATAAGACTTTGTCTTATCCGAACTCACACCGTGTCTTATCCAAATGATGGCTTGAGCATTATGCCGAATCCCTATTTGTACCCCTTGCAGCGCAGCACCTCCAGTTTTTTCATGCGGCATAATCAGAGTCCTTCGAGAAAGGCTAGAAGCCGATCAGGTGGACGATATCGTTTGCCCTTTATAGATGGAGGTGCAGTGCGGGCAAGTGCTTTTTCTTTGGTTTTAAGATCGGCATCGAGATAAATTTGCGTTGTTTCTACCTGTTCATGACCGAGCCAAAGGGCGATCACAGATCGATCGACTCCAGCATTAAGAAGCTGGACCGCGTTTGTATGGCGCAAGACATGAGGCGACACTGTTTTCCTTGCCAGCGAAGGGCAGGACTTCGCAGCGATCTTTGCGTACTTCTTGACCAGATAATTCACTGAGTCGCGACTCAAAGCCTCCCCGTGAATGCTTGGAAATAAAGGGTTCGTGGGATTCAGCTTGTTTTCACGAAGCCAGTTTTTCAAAGCTATGACACAAGACTTCGAGAGAGGCGTTGCTCTCTCCTTACGGCCCTTTCCCCTGCAGCGGACATGGGCACCCCTGCCGAGTTCGATATCCTCCACGCGTAGGCTCGTCAGTTCTGAGACTCGAAGTCCAGTTTGAAGCGCCACGAGTAAAAGCGTGTAGTCTCGGCGTCCGAGCCAAGTACTCTGATCTATTGCAGCTAAAAGCGCATCTATTTCGACTCTCGTCAAAAAGGTTACTATGTTTCGCTCGAAACGTTTTTGGGGAATGGCGAGTACATGCTGGATTTGACCGCTGTGTACGGGTTCTTTAAGAGCTATATAGCTAAAGAAAGAATGAATCGTGGCGAGGCGATGGTTACGAGTTCTTACACTATTGCCACGCTTAGACTCTAGGTGGTCTAAGAAGTTGCCAATAAAGCTGGAGTCGATATCTTCAAGGTTTAGCGCTGATGGCTCTTTACCAAGTCTTTCTTTGGCAAAACCGAGAAGGAGGCGGAAGCTGTCGCGATAAGCGCCTATAGTATTCGGACTTGCACGGCGCTGGTCGTAGAGCCGTTCCGTAAAAAACGATTCAAGCAAAGGAGCAAGGTTAGTCATGGCATCCTCCTTGCGAGCGATCGAGTCTACGCACGGCTTGCCCCAGAAGATCCTGAGTTGTTGTCATATACCAATATGTATTAGATGGACAGACGTGACCTACATAGGTCGAGAGTGAAGCAATCTTTGTTTGTACGTCCTTTCCCGTTCGATACCATTCCGCGAGGGTGGAAATAATAAACGTGTGGCGTAGGTCATGGATCCTCGGACGATAAGTATTTCTTGCTCCAAGACCACTCTCCCTCAAAAGCCTAAGATACCGTAAATGAAAGTTTTGATGATGAATTCGTGTCCCTGCTCCCGACAGGAAAAACGCAGGAGATCGCACAATTGGCATCAGCTTATCTCGTACGGTTTGATAATGAGCTAAAGCTTTTAATGTGGAAGGATGGACCGGAATCTGGCGGGATTTTCCAAATTTCCCGCTTCGAATGAGGAGGATTCCATTCTTCCAATCGATGTCATCCCGATCGAGGCCCAAGACCTCGCCAATACGCATTCCTGTTGCCGCCAGAAGACCTAAAACGGTCGCATCTGTCTCGCCATACACTCCCCCGCGTCGTCGTGAGATTTTTATGAGACTTACGATATCTCTTCGCTGAAAAATGTACGGCTTGATCCTTCGGTGCCTTGGCACCGTTAGTAAGTTCCTTGGAGGTATCTCATGCTGAGGATTTCGTGCATGCACGAATTTGGCAAATTCACGCACCATCGTCAATCTGTGATTCCACCATCCGAATGAGGCATCGGGATCGATCGTAGCCCATTTTAAGGCAAGTTTCGAGGTAATCTTCCCGCCATGTTTTGTGATGAACCGTACGAAACCTGGCAGCATAAAGCCTTCGTGGCGCAGTTTGAATCCAAGCATCCGACGTAACCGAAGATACTGACCTACTTGTTTGAGTAACGAAATCATTTTGCACCTCCTGGCCATCGCATTACGACACCTCTGAGTGCCCATAGATCGACTTTGGCATAAATCGCCGTTGTGTTGTGGCTCTTATGTCTCAAAACCTGCGCGACATCGTCAAGTGATCCTCCGCGGCGCAGGATCTGCGTCGCTGCTGTATGTCGGAGTTGATGACAGTTCCCCCGAGAAAATCCCGCACGTTTGAAACAGGCGCTGACAATGACTTGGATTCCGCCGACACAAAAACCGCGTCTTGGCGCCCGCTCTCGCAAGAAAACCGTGCGTTCCTCAGCCCCATTTCCCCTGTCTGACAGATGTCTGGCTAAGGCCGTTCCGACATCGGGAGGCAAAGGAAGACGATCATGTCTTTGATTCTTACCACGAATGACAATCTCGCCATGTCGCCAATCAATATCGTCCAGCGACAGCCTTGCCACTTCACCAGCTCGCAAACCAAGTCTTGTCATGAGTAGCAATATCGCAAAATCTCGGCGACCTCGAAGAGAGTGCCGATCACACGCCTCCAACAGCTTCTTGACCTCCTTGTGATCTAGTGTTTTCGGAAGACCGCTCATACGCCAGCCTGCAATAGCGGGTACGGCTGACGATAAATCATGAGACATCTTGCCCATCCGAAAGAGGAAATGAAGAAGCGCCCTTATCGCTGTTACGCTATACTTGGCGGTGCCAATACTGAATTGACGTGACTCTTTTAAAATGAATGAAGTGATATCATCTATCTTCAGGCGTCGGAGATCAAGTCGGGAAGAATCGTGGAATTTAGCAAGAAAACGCTGACCAAATTTGACATATATTTTCACAGTCTTTTGCATAAGAGCGCGCTCTTTCAGAAGATAGGAATCGTAGTCGCTAAAAAGCCTTTCGAACGCGTTAAGTCGAATGGACTTCGCCTTAACCCATCGAATGGCTCTCATCTTTTCTAGAGGACCCAGTGCAGCATCAAGGAACTCGTTGCAGATGAAGCTCTGACACCCAGCACGACGACGCGATACAAAGAAACGAGAGAGATCCTCCCTACGAAAGCGCAGGAAGGATACATCATTCTTCATCGCCCACCGGCTGAGCTGAGCGACAATACGCAAAATGTTTCGACCTGAGTTTGGCTTATATCCACGTCCAAGTAAATTTTCCCATAAATGATCCGCATACTCGGCAAGTGGACCTGTGACATTTACATTATGTTTTCTGATCATACTTTACCTCCTTTACCAGACTTTTAGCTGGTAAAGAGGGTATCGACAGATCCTCCGATTATGCCGAATGGAATAGAGTTAACTTCCACAATTTACTCGGAAAATTCAAAGACAGAGAACAGTCATTCGGCATAATCAGGGATTCGGCATAATGCTCATTATGTGGCATTCAACATAATGAGCACAGAATCTGCAAATTTTCCTTGCTAGTCTTTCCTCCGAAAGCAAGTGGTCTGCGATGGTCAATGTGAAGGTATGTCCTTCTTTCACACCTTACTCCCTTAGGGGAGGTGTATTCGTTAAATTAGAAAAGTCGGTCTCCCGGGTATCCATGATACCGCACTATTTGATATCAAATAGCTTTAAACCAAAAAAGGAGGAAGACCGATGAAGAAGTATGATCATTACATAGGATTAGACTGGGCGCAAGAAAACATGGCTATAGCAAGAATGACCAAGAAATCAGATGAGTTAAGTGTTATCGATGTTCCGTCAGACATGTCCGAATTAAAGGAATATCTGAAGAAACTAAAAGGGGCAAAGATATTAACATTCGAAGAAACATCTACAGCTCAATGGCTCTATACAGAGTTAAATGAATTTGTCGATGAAATTATTGTATGTGATCCGTACAGAAATAGACTACTTTTAGAAGGACCAAAAAACGACCGAATAGACGCAAAAAAGCTAGTACAACTTTTACGTTCAAATTTACTGAAGCCAGTATTTCATACTGCTAATCACTTTGTTGATCTAAGAAAGATTGTTAGTGGATATGAAGACTGTGTTAAAGCGTATGTACGAGCTGCGAATCAAAGATCTTCTCTGTTTCGCGCAGTTGGAAAAATAGCAAAAAAGACACCATAGAACACCATTCTGAAAGCTTTGTCATAGAAGGCTTGGATTTATTAATAGAACAACTAAAAAAAGAAAGAGCGCGTTACGAAAATAAGTTTTCAAGCCTGGTTAAAGCCTATAAGAATATCTCAAACCTTGATTCCATACCAGGTATAGGAGACATATTTGCAGTAAAAATTGCTGCAAGAATTGTAAATATTGAGAGGTTTAAAAGTGCAAAACATTTTTGGAGTTATTGTGGACTTTTAAAATTTGAAAAAATATCAGGCGGAAAAAGCTATGGAAAAAGGAAGCCGCGATATAGTAGGACAATGAAGAGTATTATTTCATCAGCTGTACTGACGGTTCTTTCAGAAGGGTCTAAAAGTCCCTTTAGAAGTCGCTACCTTGCGTGAAAATCGCA
>CAILAO010000735.1 GCA_903832105.1 uncultured Pseudomonadota bacterium
CAAGAGATAACAGCATTTCAGACTATCGCCAAGTTCATGTTGGCCAAGTCCTTGTTGTTAAACCAGGACCGGGTGGTTACCTCCCGATGGGTGCTCCTACCAATGGGAACAGCTCTGGAGAAGCGTCTGCCTCAAACTCCTCTCGTAATAATTTTAAAGAGGATGTCGAAGCCTCTTCTGATAACTCGAGTGAGGAAGCGTCGGAAAATGGAACCGCCTGGAAGGAAACAGAATTATCTGCCAATGCCAATAGTGACAACGAAAATGATGAAGACGTCGAAACGGATGAAAGCCTCAATGGAGGAAACATCCCCTCGGAATATTCTGCTTTCGCGGGAACTCTCCCTTGGCCTGTGAAAGGCAATGTCACGTCTTTTTATGGTCCAAGGGGCCGTAGGTATCACAAGGGGATTGATATCGGTGCGGCGCGGGGAACGATCATCCGCTCTTCCGGGCCGGGGAGTGTTGAGTTTTCCGGCCGGAAGAAGGGGTACGGTTTAGTTGTTATTGTCAATCATGGTGATATTAAAACCCTTTATGCCCATTGCAGCAAACTTCTCATCAAACGTGGAGAAAGGGTTAAAAAGGGCCAGCGTGTTGCAGCCGTGGGCAAGACCGGAAACGCCTCAAACCATCATCTTCACTTTGAGGTGCGCGGAAAGACCGGGACCCCTATGGATCCCATGCCATTTCTGATAAATGATAAACTTGTCAGTTATCGTAAGAGTTAATAAGTAAACTGCCAGGTATCAAGAAGAAGGGCGCCTGAACGGGAAACTCCCCCAAAAAGCCATACAGAATCAGAATCTGGATCATACGTCATTGATGGGTTCACCCTTGCGCTTGGTCTGACGTCTTGCGGTGCTTCGATCCAATTTGGTTGATCCGGATCCGTATCGAAGTAGATCCAGGTTGTATTGGAAATAAGTGAAGGAACCGAGACGTTTTCAATTCCGCCAAATGCTAAAATAGTATTAAGAGTCGGCATATAAACAGCCGCCGGCCCGGTCGTAGGAACCGATGTGAGAGTTGTAAAGTTATCTGTGGCAGGGGATGTCTCCAGAAGTTGACCTTCAGGTAGTTCATAAGTTAAGCCATCTCCACCGATAATATCAGATCCACTATCACCGCCTCCTACATAGACAAATTTTCTTCCTTGTTCATGATAAACCAAATCACCAAAATTTGGTTTTTTTAGCGAAAATATGGCCCCTGTGGCGGATTTCTTGGACCATGAGCCTGCCGATGACCCTGAAAAATCTATAACGCGCAGTTTTCCTAAACCGTCACTTCCACGGCCAAGGACCACAGTTTTTTTG
This sequence comes from uncultured Pseudomonadota bacterium, assembly GCA_903832105.1. Taxonomy (GTDB): domain Bacteria; phylum Bdellovibrionota_B; class Oligoflexia; order Oligoflexales; family CAILAO01; genus CAILAO01. Next base: position 1,320 of record CAILAO010000735.1, read on the forward strand.
CTGTATGAACTGAAGGCAGCACTTAAGCTTCCCATGTCAGCCAGAGTTCCTCCTTGCGGTGCAGCTGTATCTGTATCTGCGGGTGAAAAGCTTACCCATTTAGACAGACGTCTGTTGGGTTCAAAATAGTAATGATTAAGCTTTGCCGTCGTTGTTGGGGAGGTCCCATTGCAACCCTGTTCAACAACAAGAACGAGGGCTATGGGGCGGTCAAAAGCAGTATCATAAAAAACAATGGTTTTCCTGTAGTCGTTACTAGTGATTCTTCCCGTTGATTGGAGTGTGTCTATTTTTGTCCACGTCGAACCATCGAATTCGTAAGTTTCGAAAACCGCCATTTGGGCCGCTTCGCTTCCGCCGTTGCAATTAGATATTTGACTCGACACTTCTCCCGCATAGCCAAAAGCCAGGAGTTTGTTGCTTGCCTTGGAACTGTCATAGACCAATGAAACTGGCCGCTCAAATGAAGCTGCACTAGTATAAAATTTGACAAAACTGGGAGCAGACTTTGATGATGTTTCTTTTTTGTGCCAACGATAAACCCTGATCTGTTTTGTTTTAACAGTTTCGGCATTAAACGCCCAATCAACTGAAAAATACTTGATCTCTGTCGTCTGCTTGATTTCTAGGGGAGTGGAGTAAACACCGGATCCGGTTGTGGGAGTCGTCCCATCCAACGTGTAATAAATATTCGCTCCCTCGTTAGCAGATAGACTAATAATCACAGGTTTTGCTGAAACCGCACTGTCCTCAGTGACCTCTGCACTATCGACAAAAACTTTAGTCAATGGAGAGGTTGTATCATCTGGATCAGCCCATTTTTCGTTGTAGAAATAAAACTTCGCTTTCATGTCTTCAGCATTACCTGCGGCATCAACAGAAAAAAACTTAACAGTTGTTGATCTGTTTTCTATGCAGATTGAACAATCCGCCGTCGCCCCGCAGGTCGTCTTGGTCACTGCGTCATAACGAAACGGTTGGGTTGCCGTCGGTGTGGAACCATCAACCGTAAAGTATATTATGGCGTTGGAATCATCAGCTGTTAGGCCAAGACAAAGAGGATTTCTGAAGTCAGTCGATTCTTTCGAAGTACTTGTAATCGGTGGAATTGTATCAGCAAGCACATCCACAGTGCCAAGATTTAGCGTTGTGTTCGCGACGACTTCAGCATCCAACTCTTTTTGCATACTGCCCTTCTCGATACGCACCGTATATTGTCCCGGTGGAATATAGAGAATAAGAAACTTTCCAGCCGCATCGGTTTTTGCGACGAGTGAGAAGCCCGGCAAATAGACATCGGTTCCGATTTTGTTGACAGAGGTATTTTCAGAGCCATCGGCATTGACGAAACGAACGATACCTTTGATCGCCGCTATTTCCGAGAACGGGAATGTTCCGAGCTTAACGGTTCCCTCGGCGGCTTGAGCACGGCTAATAGAAATATCTTGTTTAACGCCCAGTACCTTGCCATCTCCATCATCTTCAATCAGGCTCACCACTTTGTAGCCGCTCACGAGATTTAAAGATGCTGGAGAGGAATCGACGGCGAGTTGTCCGGGCATAGCCACGCTAAAGGCGCCATTTGCATCGCTAAACCCCTTAGCAACTTCGACTCCAGAAGAATCTTCAATGTTCACTTCTTTTCGCTGAAGAAGATCACTTGAATTCGAATACTTCGCTTCTACAGTTAAGACGCCGGTCACCTGAATAGTGCCGTTTCCATCGCTGCTAGCCGCGCCTCCTCCTCTCTCCGAGTTGCTTTTTCCTTGGCTGCAATTGACACAAAAGCAAACCATTCCAAATACAGCGAGAGTCCGCAAAAAAATCATAAACAATTCCCTTTTTTAGTAATAAGTTAAGCTGTGTATCGGTAAAGTATAGCCTATCACTCAAAAAGGGCCTATGATTTTTGGGCAAGCGGCTATTCTTTAAACCAATTCTTACTGGAATCACTGGATAATTTCGACATGAAGGGTTTCCGACTGGTTCCAAGCAGAATCCTGGTTCAGGTGATCGACGTATAAAAGTGTCCAAGGAGAGATGGAATATGTTTGATTTTTATAGCATCGCAGCCGTGTGGATGGGACTGGCCGGAATTTCCGTACTTATTGCGCGGCGGTTAAAGATTTCTGTGGCTCTTGTTGAGATTCTCATAGGCGTTTTGGCGGCCATGATAGCCGAAAGGCTAGGGGGATTAGAGCTTCTCGGGGCGAAACTCCCTTGGGTCACCTTCCTCGCGGGAACAGGAGCTGTCATGCTCACCTTTCTCGCAGGTGCAGAGTTAGACCCCGTGGCCCTCAGAAAATCATGGAAGGAAGTCATCGTCGTGGGGCTGATTAGTTTTGCGGCGCCTTTTCTGGGATGCGCGGCGATTGCTCGGTGGCTTCTTGAGTGGTCACCCGAGGCAAGCTGGCTTGCAGGCGTTGCACTATCAACAACATCAATGGCGGTCGTATACGCTGTCATGCTTGAAACTGGTCTCAATAAGACTTCCTTCGGCAAGGCTATCCTCGGAGCTTGTTTCGTGACTGATCTTGGAACTGTGATTGCTCTAGGACTCCTTTTTGCTCCATTTAACATCAAGACGCTCATTTTTGCTGGAGTGAGTGCTTTAGCATTCGTTGCTTTACCCTTTGTCACACCGAAGATTATTGAACCCTTGAAAACGCATACGGGCGAGTTTCAGACGAAGTGGATACTATTTTTCTTATTTGCGCTCGGTTCTCTTGCCGCATGGGCTGGGAGTGAGGCGGTTCTTCCGGCGTACATCGCTGGAATGGTACTCGCCAGCTATATTGGGGCTGATCATTTCTATCTTGCTCGCTTACGAACATTGACGATTGGGCTTTTGACACCATTCTATTTTATTCGTGCCGGTTCCTATGTGTCCATTCCTGCTATTGTGGCGGCACCCTTGGTATTCAGCGCTCTTTTTGGCGGAAAAGTATTTTCCAAGATTTTCGGACTTTTACCGATCGTGCGGTTTTTTCATAAAAATGCGAAGGAGGTCTGGTATTACACTCTACTGATGTCGACTGGCCTTACATTTGGCTCAATATCAGCGATGTACGGGTTGACCAACGGCATTATCTCGCAAGAGCAATATTCGCATCTGGTTGCAGTAGTTATTGGCAGCGCTGTGATACCGACGATCATTGCAAACGCGGTCTTTTTACCGCTCCATTTGATCAAAGGAAAGACTGTTTTTTCCGGCTCTGGAGACGCTTCATCAGAATCAGGGGAGTCAGGGGAACCAGAAACAGCATAAATTGTAATGTAGAATTTGGGTCGAACGGTCATAAAACTTGTTTTAAAACTAGAACTTTTCCGCTGCCCTGTGTTCCCATAAAACCTTGGAATGTGAAGGGTCCAGCTTTCGCTCGGAGTTGTTCCATGAATGCTCCGGTGAAGAATGTCACTACATATTTACTTCCCGAGCCGTCTTTGACTACGATAGTGCACTTCATTGCACAATTGAAAAGTTGACTCTTATCAAAAGTGACACCTGTAAGCGTAACATTTCCTGAATCTTTTGGTGGCGTGGCAGATGCCACCTTAGTAGGAGGTTTAGGAGGTTCTGTAGCTTCTTTTTGTAAAGGTTTTGCTGCGGGTGGTTCTTTTTCGGTGGTTTTAGCAGCAGTAGGTGCCACAGATGCTTTTGGAGTAACGGCCGCGATCTGCGCTGGAGAGGAAATAGGAGTTGGCAAGGCTGTTTGTGGTTTGGATATCGCAACAGGTTTAACGGGTTTTTTCGCCAAATTTTCCTTCTTCGCTGGCGGTTTTGTTTGTTTTGACTTTGCTTGAGAGAGCGCGTTCTTAGTATCTTTTTGGGGTTTTGTGGGAGTGTCTGCTGACTTTAATGGTGTTTTTGACGGCAGAGGCAGAGGAAGCTGTTTTGCTGCTAGTGCCAGTTTTTGTGCTTGCTGCGGTTGACCGGTCGGAGCAGCCTTTGCTTCAATAGGCTTCTGTTTCCTGACGATTGGCTTTTCGCTTTCGTCAATATCTGGTGATGGGGATGATACCTGTGATTTATGCGATTGCTTGAAAGGAAGCATATTGAGCGACCACAGTCCAATTCCGCCAACGACTAAAACCAAAATGAAGGCTGCGATCGAAAGAATCGCTTGAGTGCTTTTCTTCTCTTTTACAGCTATTTTTACGGCAAAAAGTGAGTTCTGTATGATGGCTTTGGGGTTTATTCTAGTTCGTTCCGGAGCTTCAGCTTTCCCACCTTTTTTGTGAGAAACGGAGTAGACCGCCACAAATTTCTCAATCGAGACTAAGGCCGAGGCATTCCTTTTCCTAACCTTGACGTCACGATCAATTGATTTCTTTTCAAACAGGGAAATGACCTCCTCAGCGCTGAATGGACCAGCTTCTCTCCTGTTCGCATTAATAACGAAAAACTTCCTTCCCCGGTTTCTTTTTACTTTTATAGCATCCTGTTCTGCCGCATGGGCATCAACAACTTTATTTTTGTCTTTTAGAGAGACTAGTTTTAGTGTTCTTGGAGGTGAGTCCTCGTTCTTTTCAGGTTTAACTTGCTCGCAACTCTTTTTGGGTTCGCCTTGTTTTGGCTTGTCTTGTATTGGCTTGTCTTGTTTTGGCGTAGCTTGACCAGGAACAGGTCCAGCCAATTTAATCTCTTCGGTTTTCTTCGGTTTCTCCGGTTGCAGAATTGTCTGTTTGGATGATTCTGGCGACACGACTGATTCTGCCAATTCTGATGATTCCGAAGTTTGTTCCAAAGGAGTCTCGTTAGCAGCAACTTGAAATATCTCGTCAACTTCAACGAGAGGCTGCTTGATCATAATAGCCGCCCCGTCTTTCCCGACCAAATCAAATGGGTCCACTTCGCCAGTATGTAGACGGTGTCTCAGTTCCTTGGCATCAAACGGGCCAAGTTCTTTTTTATCTTTAAAGACGTACCAGCGATTTGCCATAGACTTACAATCCTCTAAATCGGTTCTCATAGTGGGTATCGGATGGAAAGAGGGAAAAGTTCAGTATTTATGAGGGTGGACGACTTGGGTGATCTAAAAAAAAAAAGCCTAATATCATTGATTAAGAGAAGATACCTTGCTGACTACAAACCGACCTCTTGCAGCATTTCGATGATTTCTTGTTGCCGTTTTGTAAGTTTCTTCGGGATCTCGATATCAACAACCGCAAAAAGATCACCGCTCCCTTTTCCTTTTCCGGGTTCTTGCATTCCGAGACCTTTAAGTCGAATTTTCGTTCCAGATTTAACTCCTGCCGGAATCTTCACTTTTTTTGTAGACCCGTCTGGGACATGGACATCTTTCGAGGCACCTAAAAAAGCTTCCGAGATTTTAAGGGGAAGACGCGCTTCGATATCTTTGTCTTTAACTGAAAAGTCCGGGTGCGGCGCAACTTTAATCGTAACCAGAAGATCGCCAGGAGGTCCTCCGACAGGCGAAGAGGCCCCTTTTTTTGCGACACGGAGTTTGCCTCCATCACGGGTTCCGGGGGGGATTTTTAGTCTGAAATCATGAGATGCACCATCGGTCAGCCTGAAACTAATCTGGCGCTCGGAACCGTTGTAGGCCTCGTAAAAGCCTATCTCAAGTGGATATTCAACATCTTGACCCTTCTGCGGTCCTCCGCGTCTTCCAGCACCAAAAGCAAATGGATCAAAGCTCCCGCCTGCACTGCCTTCGTATCCCTGCTCAGCACCTCGACCGCCGCCGCCCCCGAAACTAAATGTTCTGCCACGGCTTCCTGTACCGCCGCCGCCGCCGCCAA
>CAILAO010000736.1 GCA_903832105.1 uncultured Pseudomonadota bacterium
CGATACCTGGCGAGCTACGTTACAAGCCATCTGAGATTTCAGGTTAAGATTGTTTCGTAGATGCCTGTAAGTAGCCTTTTGGATCTGGCCGCTCCCGATGGGCTTGCCGATGTCAAACACGATTTGCGAGACATAATTCATGCCTTGGGAGAAGGATTTAAGCAGCTCAGCTAGATCGTTGTCCGGTACATCTAGCTTCAGGATAATGGTCTTTGTGAGCTGCATGGTTAAGTGTATTCACCTGATACTATATCAATCTGTTGCGGGTGAAAGTAATCATGTAAGGGGTCCAATTCCCCCCCACCCTAAAGGATGGGGACTCCTTGACCCCTTAACCCCGCGAGTTGAATTCCTGAATTAGAGGTCATTGGGACTAACCTTTTGCCCTTGTCCTGGCGTCCTTATCGGCCTTTGTGGTCGTTTCCGCTATTGCGTTCGTATCGTGCTATGGTTCCAAATGCATTTTAATGATTCATAAAGGTTCCATTTTGGATTTACTCGAATAGATTGCATTTAATATTGCGCATTTTGCCTCTGGCGCAATTTATAGTTCGTTCTGTTATACTTTAATATATCGTTCAAGGGAAGCGGCAATGGTAAAAAAAAATGCGTCTCCCTTATGGAGAGCATATCTTAAGGAGAGTGGTGGAAAAATGAAAACGAAAGCAAAGTGCATTTTGGTAATGGTTGCCATATGTATTCTCATCACGCCGGCCTTTTCGCAAGGCGGCGAAAGAGATGGACCGAATGGCAATCAGAGGAACGATATGGGACAGGCACCGGATAACGGAATGGTGTCAGGTCCAAATGTCGCACCTCTCGATCAAGACAACGGCATAGAGCAAGATCAGGCACCTATAATGCCAAGATTCAATGGCTGCAATACATGGCACCAGGAAATGAATGTCAAAAAGCCGATTAACAAGCCATTTTCCAATACACCCAATGGATTAGAGAATGGACTTGGCCTCCAAGGATCGCAGGATGATAAATCGACTTCTTGGCAGCATGTCGAACAGGATGACGAACGAGATGGTAGCGCTATTTATGGCTACTCGAGCAAGGGCAAACATGCTCCGTCTAAATCGATAATGGCCCATTTTACCAATTCTCTGAAAGGGCACACCAAGAAATCCCTGATGGAAAAGAAGCATGTAACGAAACCTAAAAAGACGCTAAGGCATTTGAGTCACAATAATCTCCCAGGAATGCCGCCCATGAAATCGATTATGGACCACGGGAGATAAAGGTGCATTGAAATGAAAACGCTTCGCTCGCTGGTAGCGTTACTATTAATAGGCTGCTGCATGACGATAGCAGCGTCGGCCCAAGAACAGATTGCTCTAAGCATCTATGTTCACGAGGGCAATCTCAACGGGACAATGCAATCTGACGTCCAGGTTACGGGCCAGGACGCAAAGGGAAGCCCGCTAAAGGCGACAACAGATGCTAATGGTATCGCCGTTGTTAAGGGCGTGCCTGGTACCTGGCAATTGGCCCTTGAAAAAGCAAACTATCAGCCTATCGAGTTGACTTACGAAGCCGTGCAGACCGAGGAAGTTGCCGCTTATCTGGAGAAGACCATATCTTCGGATCCAATCTCTCTGACGCTCTACGTTTATGAGGGAAGCTTGAATGGAACGGCGCTTTCTGGTGTTCAGATTACGGGCAGAGATGCGGCCGGTAGCGAATTAGAGGCGACAACGGATGCTAGCGGCGTTGCTGTCATCAGTGGGACTCCCGGATCATGGGAATTGAGTTTAACCAAAGCAGGCTATATGTCTGTAATCAACTTGAGCTTTGATGCCACTGAATCGGAGGAGGTAGGAGCGTATCTGGAAAAGATAGACTAGAATCGATTCGAGCAGAGATGCCGGGGAGGCCCGCCGAGCGGCTCTCGTTGCAGTCGAGCGGGATAGCGGGGGGGGCGGTCCAAACGCAGGCCGGGCCTTGGCCGGATATCTCTGAGGCATGGCTTGGAATCTCCGCAAGCGGCCTGCCTGAAGCAGGGATCGTCTGTGTTCAGGTCAAACGGAATCGCAGTTGGAGCTGACCCAATGAGCAGATATTACAATATCACTCTTTGAGCAATTTTGCCCAATGAAGGCCAAATACCAAAAGCTTTTTCGTTAAGTTATTCTATCACGAATGATTGGGAGGACCAAGATTAATATGCTTGATTCTGCAAGCGGTGATAAGTTTCTATCTTTTCGCACCGCCGTTATTCTGGCCGCCACAATCATGCTGCTTCACCTGACACTGGTGATTCTCAGCGAAAGAAATGAGAACCTCCTTCCCATTGAAGATACATTTGTAACCGTAACCAGCGGGCTGGCTGCCGCCGCCTTGTTTTACACAGCGCGTCGATTGGTGGGCAGGGCCAGAAAAGCCTGGATAATGATCGCTGCCGCCATGTTGTTCAATACCCTGGGGGATTTATCCTGGTCGGTGATCGAGTTAGTCCTCCATCAGAATCCGTTTCCTTCGGTTGCGGACATCGTCCCATCATTCTTAATGCCAGTCTCCTCCATTACTGCAGCTAATATTCCAACCTGTTCATCGAGAGATAGCTGCGTAGAGCCGGAGAGAATTTTGGCCTTTCCTTGATTGGGGAAATCAAAAAGTACCATTCTGTAATCATGGGAAAAACGCGCAACTGCAGTCTGCCACATCGCCATTGACTGCTGCACACCATTTATGCATATAATATGAGGCCCTTCATTTTCGTATATTCTGTACGGTATTACAAATCTTCCTGTCTTTAATTCACCCTTCGTGCAAGGGGCGGATATTTTCATAATATAACATTCTCCTTCAA
>CAILAO010000737.1 GCA_903832105.1 uncultured Pseudomonadota bacterium
ATCTTAAATTGCCGAAATCCCGGTCTAACACGTGCCCAAGTTTTTCACACAGGTTTTCGACATCGTCTTGGGTACCCATGTGTTCAAATTTCTTTGCTGCGTGAAAGATCTCTTTCAACCCTTTATGAATAAACTCTCCCTCCTCACCATAGAGTTCCGCCAGATCCTTCGAGTCTGCCAGAATATGGAACCAACATAACTGCTGAGGTCTATTTCCAGTTTTCCTTTGCAATTTATCATATGCCCTGAACCGATCATGAACATCAATTCCATTGGGATTCTCTCCCAAAACCTCTAATGGGACTTCATGTCCTCTGCTTTTAGCAATTTTGTATAAAGCGACACCTTTTGTAACAAATGCCCACATCCAGAGGGTCTTCCCATTTTCTCTCCAAGAGGTTTCGTCGATATAACGTGCCTGAGCTTGTCTGACTTCATTTTCCAACTGGGCATAAAACTCCCCAAACTCTTCTGCAATCATTGTACAAATGTGAGAAACCTCCCCCTCACTTATGCGAATCCCGCAAAGTTGCTCAAGAATTTGAGGAATTGCTTCTTCAGTCAATCTCATTCCGATTTTTAGCCAGACAACAATAAGCATGACGGTTAATCCCAATTTTGCCTGGGGTAATGCCGTTAAGATCGGCTCCTCTACCAACTTCCTGCAGCATTTACAATATCGCCGATGTATCGTGTATTCAGTAACGTCTGGATGCGGTATTGGAACGTCTTCAACAATTCTTGTTCTGGTCTCTTGAATTCCACTCAGATCGTGGTTACCGCAGTGTGGGCATTTATAGACGTCAACAATTTCAGTTTTCGTAACCGTTTCAGGTTTTTTTCTGCTGTGACCTTTATGACCCGGTTGGCCACCCGGTTTTCTTTTTATATCGAGCGATTCATCAGGATTGTTACTACTCGAATTTTGAGGAGTTGCCGGTTTAATCTCGTACGCTTTTCCACTTTTTACACCGACTCTTTTTGGATGACGCTGCATGTATTCTTTAAATTTGTCAACCAGTGACACGTTCTCTGCAATGAGATCTGCTTTTTCAGCCTCCAAAGTAGTGACTTTACTCTGTAGACCAGCGTTCTCAATCTTCAATGCAGCATTTTCCCGGACTAATTCCTCAAAGGCGGACGGACTCGGATTCATTGCTTGCGATTACCAGAAATACTTTTTTCCCGAGATGCTCCTTCGGGCAGTCAACCTTTGCACTTGTTCCAAACGGAGTGACTTTGCGAACATAGAACCCATCAATGTTCTTGACCGTCAGTTCGTTTGAACTGTTCATAAGGACTTTTTTCATGTAAGATATCTATTAGATATCTAAAGTATTTAATTCTTTTGATTCTTGCTTGGATTTGCAAATAAGAGAGAATAATTGCGAGAAAATTAGATCTTAAAAATTATTGATGAATAGTGCTTCAGATAAGTGACCTCATACGCGGAGTTTTGTTTAAATGCCTTGTTTGTTTTGGCATACTCGTTTTGGTCGAGCGAAGCGAGCGCCCCGGAGTATATATACCTTCCGGTAGGGTTCTTGACGGAAATTTATTACAGGGCAGTAATCCCGCAC
>CAILAO010000738.1 GCA_903832105.1 uncultured Pseudomonadota bacterium
CTTTCGCAAATACAATAATCCGCACAGTCTTTCCGAGACCGTGCGGTAAAGGCGTCGCGCCCCTCACGTTTTGATCCGCCTGTTTAGGATCAACGCTTAAGTTGACGGCAATTTCGACGGTTCCATCAAATTTCGAATAGGATGTTTGTTTGATAAGCGCTACAGCTTCTTCGAGTGCGTATTCTTTGAGACGATCAATTTTCGCGAGCGCATTCCGATACTTCTTCCCTCGTGTCGCCATACAATCCACCTCTGTAGTCCAAACGAACCATTAAGGTTCTCCTACTTTGAAAGTGAGGGTTCTATCTATAAACCTTTTACTTCAAGACCCATGCTTCGCGCTGTGCCTGCAATTATTTTAGCAGCAGCAGCCTCGTCATAGGCGTTCAAATCTTTCATTTTTAGCTGTGCAATCTCTTTTATTTGCGCAGCCGTCACAGAACCCACCACTGCTTTTCCAGCCGTTTGTGATCCTTTTTCGATCTTTGCAGCTTTCATGAGCAACGTCGCGGCCGGCGGGCTCTTCGTGATAAAGGAAAACGATTTGTCAGAATAAACCGTGATGATGGTCGGAAGAATGTCTCCCCCCAACTTCTGAGTCTTTGTATTAAATTCCTTGCAGAAAGCCATAATGTTGATGCCCCGTTGACCAAGAGCTGGTCCGATGGGCGGCGCTGGATTCGCTTTTCCAGCAGGAATTTGCAACTTAATTAAACCAACTACCTTCTTAGCCACGATTTATGCTCCTACTCTCGATTGAGAAACTCACTATGATAGAATGCAAGAGTGTCGTCATTTACGAGAAAATGCAAGATTAGTCAAGCAAAATTTTATTCAGCCCTCGCTTACGTCAGCTTTTTAACTTGTGAAAAATCGAGCTCAACAGGTGTCTCACGCCCGAAAATACTAACTAAAATCTTAAGCTTCATCTTATCGGGCTTTACCTCCTCAACAACTCCGTCAAAGTTTGAAAACGGGCCATCAATCACCTTGACGGACTCGTTCTTCTCAAAAGCAACGACCGTTTTAATTTGCTTGTTTGCTTCAATAGCTTCCGGCGACGTTAGACGAAGAGCTTCCTGGTCGGAAATGGGGCGCGGATCTTTCGCGTTACCCACAAAACCTGTCACCTTAGGCGTATCTTTAACGAGTTGCCTTGTGTGATCGTCAAGATGCATTTGGACAAGAATATAACCGGGATAGGACGTCTTCTCGATCTTCTTCTTTTTCCCACCTTTGGTTACTCGCTCTGCGGCGACTCTTGGGACAAAGACTTCCCCGAACATCTCCGCTCTGCCCCCAATTTTAATTCGATCGAGTAACGCCTGTTTTGCTTTTTCCTCATACCCTGAGTAAGTATGAACAACATACCACTTCATTGTTTTTTCCATTGCCTAATTCCCACTCACAATGAACAATAATTTCTACACAACCAAAAGCTTAAATGCCCATGCCCAGAAAAGATCGAAGACAGCCAAAATGACTCCAAATATCGCCACAACAACCACAACGACTAAGGTCATCTTCTTGGTGTCATCCACAGTTGGCCACGTGACCTTTCTTAACTCACCAATCGAAGTCAAAAAATACTCATGCCGTTCTCTATCGGTTCTTAAGATAGCAACGCCAATAACGCCAATCGCAATGGAACCAATAGAACGTGCAAATGGGAACCACTCATCGTAGCGCTCACTCCATCCTGTCTGAACGCCCAACGTGTCAATGGCATAGTATCCGATAATCATCGCGATCAATCCCGCCGCCAAGTAGCAAATCACCAACCATGTTGCGTCATCTTTCGACATAACTCAAAATCCCCAAAAAAGCAGGCGAGGAGGGACTCGAACCCCCAGCATACGGATTTGGAATCCGTCGCTCTACCATTGGAGCTACTCGCCTATTTATCCAATCGCAAAACAACCTGCCGCGACTTAGACCCACCAACGCGGTATGCAAATTTCCTTACTTCACTTCCGCGGTGCCCACTTCCTTGCACCTTAATCTTAAGAAAACATCCACACCACGTTCCATTAAACAAAGGGGAAGCTTTTGTCCTCCCCTTTATTAAAAACAATCTTTTAGGCTACATTTTCGTTAGAGCCTATCGTTATTCCATGATCTCTGCGACAACACCAGCACCGACCGTACGACCACCTTCACGAATCGCAAAACGAAGTTCTTTATCCATCGCGATTGGTGTTAAAAGCTCAATTTCCATCTCGACATTATCGCCAGGCATGACCATCTCAACGTTATCCGGTAACTTAACGTTTCCGGTCACGTCGGTTGTTCTGAAGTAAAACTGCGGACGATAGCCTTTGAAGAAAGGAGTATGACGTCCACCTTCCTCTTTCGTAAGAACATACACTTGAGCCATGAATTTCCGATGCGGCTTAATCGATCCTGGTTGCGCCAAAACTTGACCGCGAACAACATCTTCTCTCTTCGTTCCGCGAAGAAGAACTCCGACGTTATCGCCAGCGCGCCCCTCATCGAGGAGCTTTCGGAACATCTCAACGCCAGTGCAAACTGTCTTCTGTGTATCTTTAACACCGACGATCTCGATGTTATCACCGACTCTGACAATACCTCGTTCTATTCTACCAGTCACAACCGTTCCGCGTCCTGAAATCGAGAACACGTCTTCAATTGGCATCAAAAATGGTTTGTCAATTGGACGATCTGGCATTGGAATAAAAGCATCACATGCTTTTAGTAATTCAAAGAGAGACGTGCATGCAGGGTCATCCCACTTGGTCGCTTCCATTGCTTTGAGCGCCGAACCGCGAACAATCGGAGTGTCTTCACCGGGGAATTTATACTGGCTAAGAAGTTCTCTCACTTCCATTTCAACGAGGTCGAGAAGTTCAGGATCGTCGACCATGTCACACTTATTCAAATACACCACACTCCTAGGAACGCCCACTTGACGAGCAAGAAGAATATGCTCCCGTGTTTGTGGCATAGGACCGTCAGCGGCACTCACGACCAAAACAGCGCCGTCCATCTGAGCAGCACCAGTGATCATGTTCTTCACGTAGTCAGCGTGACCTGGACAGTCAACGTGTGCGTAATGCCGAATGTCGGATTCATACTCGACATGACACGTGTTGATGGTGATCCCACGGGCCTTCTCTTCCGGAGCCTTATCGATCTCATCATAGGCCATCACTGTACCGCCATATTTTTGAGCCATGGCTTTTGTGATAGCTGCCGTCAGAGTCGTTTTACCGTGGTCAACGTGACCAATCGTCCCGATGTTTACGTGTGGTTTCTTCCGTTCGAATTTTTCTTTCGCCATACCCTAACTCTCCCTCTTGCTTAATGGCACTTATCTGCGATAAAGCCTAAAATTTGACACATTTCATCAAGGTTTCAAAACCGTGTTTATGAACCTAGTTGATGGAGCCCACGACCGGAGTTGAACCGGTGACCCCGTCCTTACCAAGGACGTGCTCTACCGACTGAGCTACGAGGGCTCAATTCTAGTACACAAAGATATGCCGGTCCACTGAAAATTCATGCACCAGATTATATGCCCCTTACTAGCTACTAGGGGTTGCCGAATAAATCAAGGCCGAACTTTCAGAGAGCGGGAGACGGGGCTTGAACCCGCAACCCTTAGCTTGGAAGGCTAATGCTCTAGCCAATTGAGCTACTCCCGCAACATGGTGGAGGGAGATGGATTTGAACCATCGTAGTCGTAAGACAACGGGTTTACAGCCCGCCCCCTTTAGCCACTCGGGCATCCCTCCACATATCGGCCCCAAAACTCCGCTGCACAGGCACTCGTCTTTTATTATAAGCGCGTTACCCTGTAGCGCAACCACTGGAGCTGGCGATGGGACTTGAACCCGCAACCTGCTGATTACAAATCAGCTGCTCTACCGATTGAGCTACGCCAGCAAAGCCGACAGCTACCCACTCACATTAGAAACAACCACTTTTTGCAGTATATTCCGTTGAAAGCAGATTTAATTTGGATACTACAGCCAGGATGACAAGTCAATAAATCTAGAAGTTAGTCGCAGTCACGAAATGAAATTTTCGTGACTGCGACATATTCCGAAGCCCTGGTAACGGCCGCTGGGATCTCGCTAAACCCCATATATCACGGCGGGTGCCCTCCCTGCGTTCATGACAAACTTTGCCGAAAAATCGTTTTTCAATTGAATCCAGTTAAACCAGATGTGGACGAACAGATTTTATTGTAAAGAGGGGAGTCTGATGCAGAGGAGCTTTAAAATGGAAAGAAAAGAAGTTCGTTTTTGGAGCGCTCAAAATTTAATCTCACTTGCACTCCTTGCTGTGCTTATTTTTGCGTTTCGTTGGTCTGTAGCATCTCCCTACCATGTGCCAACGGGAAGCATGGAGCCAACCATCAAGGTTGGGGACCGTTTGCTTTCCTGGAAACTATCCTACATGTTAAAATTCCCTTTTACAGATTGGATAGTTGCATCTTGGAGTACGCCCAAGCATAACGACATTATCATCTTCCCTTGCCTGAACGATCCATCCTTTGATTGTGTTAAACGCGTCGTCGGGACCGAGGATGATGAGATTCGCCTTATTGACAATGTTTTATTTCTTAACGGGGAGCCCCAAGTTCGCACTGAACACGATTTTGACAGGAAAATTTTAGAAGATATTCACGATCCGAAAGACGAAAGATCTCTCTACCAAGAGAATTTGAAAGGTACCCAGCATTGGGTGATGGTGAACAAAGCGCACGCTATGCCCTCCCAGGTAAGTACTTGGCCAGATCAAACTAGCCCTCAGTACAAAGTCCCCAAAGGTCACGTTTTTGTCATGGGAGACAATCGAGACAACTCTATGGATGCCCGCTTTTGGGGACCTGTGCCCGTTCAGATGGTCAAGGGACAGACCCTTTTCGTTCTCTGGAGCATGTACTTCCCTCGAAAATCTTCTGGTGACGGAGATGAATGGCTGCCGGTCTTTCGCTTCTACCGTTCCGGCGACTGGCTGAAGTGAGCATCAACATATCGATTAGTGGGGACGGACGGACTTGAACCGTCATGCCTTTCGACACTGGCTTCTAAGACCAGCGTGTCTACCAATTCCAC
>CAILAO010000739.1 GCA_903832105.1 uncultured Pseudomonadota bacterium
GATAAAACCTAAGATTGACAAAGCTTTCAAGCCAATTGAGAACATGTCCTAGTCGTTGAGGATTCCTATAATGGCATTTTTGCCGCGAAGCGATACTCTGCTGAAGAAGAAACTCTTCAGCAGAGTCTTTTGTAGTATTTCCTAATAATCAAGTAAAATACTAGAACTGGTTTTTCCAGAAAAATCCGAAACCGCATGTGGCATATCGGTTGCAAATTCAAAGAATGTCAAGGCATCTACTTCAGTTTGAAAGTCAGCGCAATTGGCGTCAACAGTTGCGTCGCCAGTTGGTTTTGCTGTTTCTAAAGCATCCAACTCTGTTTTGTTGATATTAGCGTTGAAACATAGATATTTTCCGGATTCCCAACCTGTTTGGTTTGACTTGATTTTCAACAAGAAGTAGTTGCCAGTACCTTGTGAAATCCCCTTGCCAACAATCGACACCCACGAACCGCCAACTTCATTAACATCTTTTGGACCGCTGAGAGAACGAAGGACAAAACTATGGTCTTCAACGTTGCCAGTAATACGGATACGTCGCCCAAAGTGGCTATCGCCATGGTCGACCAATTGTGCAAAATGAAGATTTAAATCTTTGGTAGATTCATTGTAGGTACCTTGAATGGCATTGAATTCACCTTCATCACCATCTCCAGCCCAAACGAAACTAGCAAGCAGTTTCTTGATTGCTCCATCTGTTCCAGATTGGCCCGCAGCAATACCTGAAGGATAGGCGTCTCCCATACTTCCTCTATTAACTGCACAACTGTAAGTCTCATTCTCACCAAAATCAAATGGAGAGTTTACAACTTTCTCAGAGGCAAATGCTTCACATTTTGCTGAATCTCCACTGTCTCCTCCTGCACCAGCCCATTTCTCGTAGCACATTTCGCAGTCCGAACCGCAGTCATTGGAAAATGCTGCATTTAAAGGGTCGCAAGTAGCGGAGCTGACTGTGCCATTCTCGCCGATGCAGGAATTTTCGAATGCGGCGTCAAAGCTTGGTTTACAATCCATATAGCAAGCTCCTCCCGCATCGCAAGTAGCAGAACTTGCCGCTACGACTTGCTCATAGGCATCCCCTGCTACATCGAGAACATGATATATGTTTCCCATATCCACAACGCCATTGTCAGTCTCAGGATTCCAACTGCGTAGCATGTTGTAAATGCCTGAATAAATTGGTGAGCTGTCGGTCAAATGCAGTGCTTCCGTAAGACTTGTTCCAGCTCCAATGACTGGCGAGGTTTCTTCAGTAGCCTCTAATAGAAAATCGGAATTTGTCTCTAAAGTTACGGTTGATGTTTCAGTATCAGTATTAGTGGTTGTGGGGGGCGTTGTTGTCGTCGGTGCCACTGTCGTTTCGGGGGCATCCGAATCATCACTTTTCTTGCATCCAGAGAAAGTAAGTAAAGTACAAATGACCATGATTACATAAACCGTTCTTCTCATAAAACAAATCCTCCATCTTGTTTGTGTTAGCAAAAAACCTTCTCATAAGGAGACTCAACTTTTCGATCCAAAATGAGAGATGTTTTTTGCTGACCTTGAGCTTTTGGGGGTTATTCCCCAAGGGCAGACAATAGCCGCATACCCCGGCTCACGATAAATCGTGCAGGGGTGCCTATCCTCTCGGTGGTTTCAGGTTGTTCTTTAGATAATATTTGATAAAAAAATGGACTTTCCATTTTCCCCAATAAAATCAAAAAGAAATACGGCAATTTTTTTGGTTAGAGCGAAATTAAAAAGATTCGCCTACCGATGATGGGGGTGGATCGATCAGTTTATGAATACGGGATGCGGCTTTTCCGCTTTCCGGGATTTATTCAACAACGCCAATAAGGGGAAAGATTTAAATTGGGTACAGCCCCTAATATTTATGGATAATCTTGGCCCCTTCAAACCCATTAAAACGAGTTGTGGAAGCAGTGCTGTAGGCTCCAATGTTTTCAGTGTAGATGTAGTCGCCAAGCTCCATGGTTTCGGGTAACTCGGCGGAGAGGGTAATTTTGTCAAAGCTGTCACAGGTGGGACCTACCACTGCGCAGATTTTCTTTTCATCTCCCTTGAATGAATGGAAGTTGGGTACCCAGTGGTCGTATACTACGCCGGAATACGTGTGATACACCCCATCGTTGATGTGGTAAAAGACTTTGCCATCGCGGCGAGCCTTGCCGATAATTTCGGAAACGAGGATTGCGGCGGTGGCGACCATGAAGCGACCTGGTTCTGCGACGATTTCGATGTCCTTCGGGAAAAGGCGCTCAAATTCGGAATTGAGTATTGTAGCCAGCTGCTCGAAGCGAGGGACGTGCTCGTCGTAAGGTACAGGAAACCCGCCACCAATATCAAGCAAGTTCAAATTGTATCCTTGCTTGCGTGTTTCAGTGAAGAGCTCGGACGTGAGCGCCAAGGCACAAGTGTAGTTGTCGAAATTACCACACTGGCTACCTACATGGAAGCTTAAGCCTTCGACCTTGAGGCCCATGTCGAAAGCTTGAGTAATGAGTTTTAACCCGTCACTTGGGTCGGCACCAAACTTGGAACTCATCTCCACTTGTGAGCCTGTGTCTGGCACTTTCAGGCGGAGTACTAAGCCAGCTTGATTGCCGTATTCCAAAATTTTCTTGAGTTCAGCTTCGTTGTCAAAAGTAACGAGTGGTTTATACTTATTGATTTTCCTAAGGGTTTCTTTGTCCTTTATGGTGTTTGAAAAAATAATTTTGTCCCAGATATAGAATTCTTTTTCGGACTTCTTCATGCTCTTAAGGTACTCATAAACCTGCATGAATTCGTTATAGGAGGCGACATCGAAGCTCGCACCCTGTTCAAAAAGGGTTTTGACAATTTCCTGGTTAGAGTTGGCTTTAACCGCGTAGTAAGCCTGTACCCTTGGCAGGTGTTTCTTGAAGGTTTGATAGTTTTCTCTGATTTTCTTGTGGTCGAGTATAAAAAGAGGAGTCCCGTGTTCCTTTACTAGATCTAAAAGCTCCTGTTTCATATTTGCCTCCGATGGCATTAGCCTTCTATTATCTTGCCACTATTTTGTTAAACTGAAAGTTTCTTAATTAAATTGCGAAGCTGCTCAACTTCCTTGTTGTTTTCGAGATAAGATTTAATCAGCTTTTCATGAAGTTCCTCGCCGCGATCATAAAGTCTTTTTAGTTTTTTAGGTTTGGTCGTGTGCAGGGTATAAGCTGTGAGAAGCGGGAAAGCCAGAGTTACATCGAGGTATGCCGTAACTGTTTCCTCGATCTTCGTTGGATCGATCTTGCCCCAGCTGGCTGCTTCGCTCGGAGGAGCTCCGGAAAGTCCACCGGTGTCGGGCCTTGCATCGGTAATATTGATATCGTAGTCCTGGCCGACTTCAGGGATCATGAGCACTTCCTGGATCTGTGGCTCGGTCTGGAGCATGAAGTTCTTAGGGCTGCCCCCACCAATCAGGATGACTGCTGTCTTGCCTTTTTCATAGCTTTTGGAGTTTAAAATTATCGCCGTTGAGTCATTAACATCAATACTGGGGTTGATTTTGAGCTTGAATAAATGCTTGAGCCCTGAAGCTTCAGCAAGGAGTTCCAAACCTGCCACATTCATGCCGATGGTGGAATCGCCGGGGGAAGAGGTGAAAACAGGAATACCGTTCCTGTAAGCTGCGGCCAGGATGCTCACTTCACCCAAGTTATGCTTTTTTTCACACTCATCTAGAATTTTACCAAGATGGTGGTAACATTCGCGAGTGCCCATTTCCTTTTGGAATTCGGGACGAATAAGGATGGCGCGAAGCCTACGATCTGTCTCCATAAGCACGTCTTCGTAATCAAACAAAATGTCGTAAATACGAGTTACGCCTTTATCTCGAAGGTCGGCATCGTCTACCGTGTGGCTACCGCGGAACATGGGAAGGTTGAAAGCAAAATGCATATCGTGGTACATGTTGGCGCCGGTGGCGGTAATCCAGTCCACAAAACCGTGGTTCATGAGAGGAATGACAGTGGAAGGCCCAAGTCCAGCCGGGGTTAATGCGCCGGCCAAGCTCAATCCCACGGTTACATCGGGGGCCGAATATTTATCTCGCATCAGATGGCAGGCGGCCCTCAGTCTTCCTCCGTTGTATGCGTCTAGATTATCAATCAAGGTGGCGATATCCGTTTCCTTAGAAATGGCTTTAGGTTGGATTCTTTTTCCAGCCAGGTATCTGGCCTTGCCCGGGCAGTTTTTCTTGTGTTCGTTCATTGTTTACTCCGCAAGAGGTTATTAAAATACAGTATCCAGTATCGCTTAACTGCGTCAAATAGTAACCGTTTTAATGAGTTTATTTTTTATGATCGCGTAAGAAGATTTAGGAACAAGATCGCGCCATCTTTCATCGTTATCACGGCACATA
Organism: uncultured Pseudomonadota bacterium; assembly: GCA_903832105.1. Taxonomy (GTDB): domain Bacteria; phylum Bdellovibrionota_B; class Oligoflexia; order Oligoflexales; family CAILAO01; genus CAILAO01. The sequence goes on from CAILAO010000739.1 coordinate 4,385, forward strand.
TCCCGAATAATTGCGGCTGAAACCAAGGGGAAAGCCGAATCTAACCTGTCAACGACAATAATTTGCAAGTTTCTATTTTCGAACATGCGCCCATCGTGTTTTGACCCGCAGTAAAAGGCCTCAGTTTCTGGAGCGTTTTTTAATTTCTCCTTAACAGCATCAGTCACGTACTCCGCCCATTTAGAATGATCGCCGAGATCTTCAATGCCAATAACCTTGATTCTTTGAACGTCAGCCGAATTCTGGTAATGCTCTTCTATCATTTTTCTCCGCTCAAAAAAGTCGAAGGGATTTCTTTCCGTGCCCTTTTCCTGTATGGAGCCAATAACTATCGTTACAATAGCGCATTCCGATAGCATGGTATCAATAACTCGCACATGACCAAAGTGAAAAGGCTGGCAACGCATTAGTGAAAAGCCATGCCTGTATTGAAATTTAATTGTTAAAGAGCCTTTTCCCATGAGCTTTTCATTTTCTCGACATATGTGTTGTACGCTAACGAAATTATAGATTTTCATCAAGAATCTTTGATAGAAGTAGAAAAACAAAGGGCTATATAAAAATTATTCTCACTTTGCCCCAGAATTTCCGCCAAAAAAACCTACAATTTTAAATAGTTTAGAAAATCAAATTTGTAAAGAAGCAAAGTTCAATAGTTGAACTTGAAGAGAATTTCGTCTATGTTCACACCCACGGTACACAACATTAATTTCAGCATTTTTAATCTGGAAAACATCATGAATAGCACCGCGATTAGAATAGAAAGCAGTTCTAAAAGAATCGATCTCATCGATATCATCCGAGGCTTCGCTCTTTTAGGGGTCATCATCGTTAATGCATGTGCATTTAATTCACCCTCCTGGATGGATGAGGAGGCAAATTTTGCATTTCAGACAACCCTTTTAGACGAGATCTTTACGCGGGGCGTTTTTTTTGCTTGTGTTGAAAAATTTGTCACTATTTTCGCGTTTCTTTTTGGATTTAGCGCGGCCATTTTTTTTAGGAATATGCAAGAAAGAAAACTAAACGCTCATTTCTGGCACCTAAAAAGAATGTTTTTTCTGTTACTTTTCGGAATTCTTCATGTTTTGTTTGTTTGGTGGGGCGATATCCTAGTTATCTACTCTTTGATGGGAATGCTTCTTGTTTTATTTTTCACGCTTGATGGAAAGAAGCTTTTTTCTCTAGCCTCCATCTTTCTTGCGGTAGCTCTCATTCTAACAACCTCTGTTGCACTCCAGGGAGAGTCAAAAAACAAAGAATCTAATAAACCAGACACTCCTCAGGTGTCAAAGGGGATATCAACTAATTCAGTTGACACTTCTAATGCCAATGATGATGGGCAAGATGATTCGGATGATGAAGATGAAGAAGTTGATGAAAACGATCGTAACTCCGCTGAACTCGTTACTTTGCAAGAACCAACACAAGATCAGCCCGCTGATATGCAGATGGTTTATCAAACGGGATCTTTTATCGAGCTTATACCAATAAGAGTGAAACACTATTTGGAGCTTAATATTTCGGGATTTTTTGATGACTGGGAAAGCTCTTTTTTATTTTTATCTTATTATCTTCGCTTATTTTCGTTCTTTTTGCTGGGCATGGGAGCTATGAGACTGAATCTTCTTCAAGCTATTCAAAATCACCTCACATGTTCTAAAATTATCTGTGGATGTTTTCTTGTCATCGGAATTTTACAAAATATACTATATGCAAATAGCGAATTTTGGTTTGCTGCTTTTGCGCCTGTTCGAGGTCTGGGATTAGCTGGTTTTTATTTTCTTGCTCTTGTGATTTTATTCCAAGCCTCAATAGGAAAGATCATCTTACGTCCCTTGCAATATCTAGGACGCATGACACTCACGAGTTATCTTTCATTCTCAATTATGACATCCCTTTTATTATATGGTTATGGTCTCGGGCTTTACGGTCGCGTAGGTCCTATGACTATGACGATTATCGCAGCCATATATTTTATTGCATTTACGACAATCTCCCATTTCTGGCTCCGCTGCTTCAAACAAGGGCCGTTTGAGAAAGTGTGGCGTTTATTGACTTATTGGTAACGTTGGCACCTTTCTATTTCTATTCAGCGAATAACTTGTTGAACGTCCCCCGCCGGGATTTCGAACTAGAATACCCTTACCTTCTAAATCGGACAACTCCCTCTTTGCTGTTTCTCGGCTTGTTTTTGTCATGCTTACATACTTCCGATTGTTAAGACCGCCTTCGAATCCTTGAGGTTCCGCCTCAAGCAATTTTTGAACGATTTTGATTTGGCGGTCATTCAAAACAAGTGATTTATGTAACTGCCAAAACTTGGCAATCACAAGCGCTTTCTGGATCGTTTCTTCCGAAGACTCAATGGCTCTAATATACATCTTCAAAAACCAATCGAGCCACATAGTGATATCACAAGTTTGCTTTTGAGACTTTTCTAAAACTTCGTAGTAGACATCTCTTTCCTTAATGATTTGACTGGAAAGACTGTACAGGCGGTGGGAGGATTTCTCGTCTTGAGCAATCGCCATATCGGTAATAGCGCGGGAAATTCTCCCATTGCCGTCTTCGAAGGGATGAATCGTCACAAACCAGAAGTGGGCTATTCCCGCACGGATGATTCCGTCTAGATTTTCAGGCGGATGTTTCCACCATTTTAAGAAAGCCGTGATCTCATCTGGAATTCTATCTGCCAAAGGAGCTTCAAAATGAATTTTTTCCTTTCCCGCCGGTCCGGAAATAACCCGCATCGGTTCACGATCGGTTCTCCACTTACCAACCTTTATTTTTCGTATGTTAGAGTATCCTGTAGGAAACAATGAAGCCTGCCAACTTTGAAGTCTCTTGATGGAAAGAGGTTTATCAAAATTACTCGTCGCATCAATAAGCATTTCAACAAGCCCATCAATATGTCTTTGCCCTGGGGGAAAACCAGCCGTAGGTAGACCTAACCTTCTAGCGACCGAGGAACGAATACTGCTGCGATCCAGCGATTCTCCTTCAATAGCTGAAGTCGAGAAGGCTTCTTCAACCAGGAGATCAGCATGGGTTTCGAGACCGACGAATGCGGCTTCTCCGACAATTTTTCCCTGCGCCTTTCTAGCAAGCCCGATCTTTTTAAGAAGCATATTCGTATCCCAGAAAAATTTCGGCCAATCTGGATTTTGCCAGATATACTTTTTCCGACCCATTTACCGCTCCTCAGTAGCGAGTTATTGACCCAAATCCCCACTCTTATTAGGTCATATTTTGACCCGAATGTAAAGTTAATATACATCCAGTCTTCGAGAAGTTTATGACGGTAGATTTGAAGGACTACATTTCGTTCAAGTCCCTTCAGGCGACCATCCTTGCTCTTCAGCTTCATTATCCAAGAATTTTGCTACTCTTGCGCGGACTTCCGGTTGAGGTAGGTTTAAATTATCTGTATAAGAAAACTCGTAAAGC
>CAILAO010000740.1 GCA_903832105.1 uncultured Pseudomonadota bacterium
GAAATCTTGTTACTATTTTGGGATTTCTTCGTGGTCCGGCTGGCTGCCTGTGATTGCAACAAGCCTTTACATTCTTATTTTAACCGCAAATATAACTGTTGGAGATCGATTAATTTACGGTTTAACTCTCGGAAACCTGTTTTCCGTTACCGAAATAATTTTTCTATTTTTCCTGGGACCGCTTTTCTTAACAAGGCACGGACATTTTCTGGCGCTGGCCGTGTTAACTTATTGTTTGGGAAAGTTCTTAACTGGAAATTTTTATTTTTCGTCAACTATCGGACTCAACATTGTTCTTGGAGCGGCTACGGTGGTGTCCGTGTTGGGTGACAGACTTCCCTGGAACAGGCAAAGTAGATTCAACGTGTCTGCAAAAGCGTTACGAGAAATAATTCTTTTTCTTTTAACTTTTGGTGCTTTAATCATTACTTTGCTTGCAATCTTTAAAGCATATAGTTTTACTCGGTGGATTTCCAACAGCTTCAGTATTCGCTTGCCCCTAGGGATATTTATCTCGTTAATGACAATTATTTTAATGGGGTGGCTAAGCATCGCGGCAGGTTTCGGTAGAAACTTTCTACTTCCAATTATTTCTCTTCCGACACTATTTGCTCTGGCATATTTAACTCGGTGGCCTTCATTCGTCTTGGTGGTTCCATTTGCTGCGTGTCTCGCGCTGTCTTTGACGACAGCAGAAAGAAGAATTATTCCTCGATCTGGCCCAACGGCAGCAGGTTTTAGAATCTGACCTCAAATTTCTTTGTGTTTATTGACCAGGACAGAATCCTCGAATTATTATAAAATGTAAGAAATCCCTTTTGTTTTTGCATTTTTCGCTTTTTGTACGGTGTGTGAATGTGATCGACTACCACGAACCCGTTTTGTTGAAAGAAACTGTTTCATTACTGGCTTTAAAAGAGGGTGATGTTGCTGTTGACTGTACTTTGGGCGGCGGCGGTCACGCTTTTGAGATGTCAAAGAAAGTCGGGACGGAAGGGCGCCTCATTGGTATCGATCGCGATGGAGAAGCGATTGAGTACGTTAATCACCGGTTGAAAGACTCTGAACTCAAAAAAATGTTCCACATTGTAAGAGACCGGTTTTCGAACATCCGGAAAATTTTGGAAGCAGAAAGTGTATATGGCTCAGTTTCGGCGATTATAGCTGATTTAGGGATGTCAAGCGCACAAGTGGGTTCACCTAAGCGTGGGTTTTCTTTTTATCTCGATGGGCCTCTTGATATGCGTATGGATCACGGAAGTGGTCCTGAATCTGATCTTGGTGGAAAAACTGCAGCAGAAATGGTTCAGGGCTTTTCTGCTGAGGAACTATCCGCGGTCTTCACACAGTACGGAGAGGAACCCTGCGCACGGTTTTTAGCCGAGCGAATTGTTGAAGAAAGAGAAAAGCATGAGTTTCTGAGAACAAAAGAGTTGGCGATGTTCATAGAAAAAATATATCCGAAAAAAATGCGTTCCGGAAGAATTCATCCCGCAACGAAGATCTTTCAAGCGCTTAGGATTTTTGTAAACAATGAGCTAGGCGAAATAGAAACTTTTCTTCCAGACGCATTCGCAGCGTTGAAAGTTGGCGGAAGGCTTGGATTGATTACATTTCATTCGCTTGAGGATCGCCCAGTTAAAAAAGCGTTCCAAAACTGGGAGAATCCTCTTCTCAACGCGCATCTCCCGCGAGAGATTCCGTTGTTGGAAAAAGAAGTACAGATGAGATATCCGAAAAAAGGAAAAACCATCAGGCCATTTCCGCAAAAGCCAAGCATAGAGGAAATAGCTCGAAACCCGAGAGCAAGAAGCGCAAAACTGCGGGTTATCGAAAAACTTGAGAAGTAGAGTCGGAGGAGCAGGCGTGCTTTTGCTAAAAAGAACCAGTTTTTTGTTTTTGTCGATTTATGTTGTTATTTTTGGTCTCGCACTATTGAGAGTTCATTTGCGCATCCAAACAACATTAATTGGGTACGAAATTGGTCGGCTGAAAAACCGAGAAGCAGTGATGTTGGAACAGAGAAGCCGACTTCAAGTGGATATCGCGAAGTTAACCAACAAAAATCACCTGCAGACAATTGTGGATAATGAGTCTGGAGAAAAACATGATCCCTTAAAGTCGTTGGCATCCAGATTGTCAGAAAGCGAAACAAGGTCGTTTTAGCGATGGAAAAAAATTCATCTTTCGAAAACAGTCGAGTTTCGCGCTACCAACCGGGAGAGTTAAGGCCCTTCAGGGTGAAGATCGTCATAGGATTTTTCTGTTTGAGTTTTCTTTTTTTGGTCTTTAGGGCAGTCGTTATTCACCTGTTCCCTCCGTCAAAAGATAGTCTGCAAGACATTGCCGAAAAGCAGTACCTCGAGCAAATTCAGCTTGCCCCGTATCGTGGAACGATTTTCGACCGACGTGGTGAGCCACTGGCAATCAGCGTTAAAACGCCTTCTTTACACGTGAACCCGAGAGTGTTTAGGCCCACGCAGGAAGAAAAAGAGAAACTCTCGAATTTACTCGGGCTTTCGATAAAGCAAATAGATGAGATAGCGAAAAAAAGAAATTATTTTGTTTGGTTAAAAAGAAAAGTATCTCATGCAGTCGCCGCAAAAGTTATGGACTTAAAGATAGATGGACTTTTCGAGTTAAGCGAGCCGGCGAGGTATTACCCCGCTGGAAAGGCGGCAGCACATCTTTTGGGATACGTTGGAACCGATAATTATGGGCTACTAGGAATTGAAAGACTATACGAGAAAGACTTGCGCGGTCAATCAGTCAGGGTCTCTCAATCCAAAGATGCTAGAGGACAGATTCTTTTCTTGAGCTCTAGCAATGTCGCGCCAGAAAAGACCGGAAATAATATTTATCTTTCTATTGATCGCGCAATTCAGGAGATTGCGGAAGATGAACTTGAAAAGGGCGTGAGGGAAGCAAAAGCAGACAGCGGCTTTGCGATAGTTTCTGACCCGCATACGGGAAGATTTTTGGCTCTAGCAAGTTTCCCTACATTTGATCCGAATAATCCTAAGGATCTCGACATAAAAGATACCAGAAATAAGGCAATCATGGATGCTTTCGAGCCGGGATCAATACTGAAACCGTTCGTTATTATGAAGGCGCTGGAAAACAAAAAGGTATCTCTGCTCCAAAAACACGATTGTGAGAATGGAACTATTCAAATTGGAAAACATAAAATTCGAGATACACATCAATCCAAAGAACTAACCACAGAAGATGTTTTAGTTTACAGTAGCAACATTGGTACTTACAAAGTAGCTCAAAAGCTTGGTATGGAAGGGCTATATAGAGGGCTGTTAGATTTTGGTCTTGGGTCAGGAGATTTTGTCGTTGGTTTTTCTGGCGAGGCAGTAGGAAGGCTTTCGCCTTGGACGACCTGGCAAGAAGTAAAATTTGCTAATATTGCGTTTGGACAGGGTATTATGACAACCGGACCGGAAATCGTAAGAGCTTTTGGAACTATTGCGAATGGCGGCAATCTGATGAAACCAATTGTGCTTGATAGAGTCGAGTCATCAGACGGAATGATTATAGCCATCTCCTCTAGCCAAATAGAGCGACGGGTGATGAACCCCAACACGGCAAAAGTAATGAGAAGTTTACTTGAAAGGGTTGTGGTGAAGGGAACTGGCTCAAACGCGTTAACAAAAGATTACACTACGGGGGGAAAGACAGGAACCGCACAGAAAGTAGAACCAGGAAAAAAAGCATATTCGTTGGATAAAAGACTTGCAAGTTTCGCCGGGTTCGCACCAGTTGGTGACCCGCATATCGTTGTGTTTGTCGCTATTGATGAACCGGGGGAAAAACCGTATTTTGGTAATACGTGGGCATCCCCTGTGTTCAAGGGAATTGTGGAGAGAACTTTAAGGTATTTAAACGTAGCGCCAGACAAAGAGGAAGCGTCTATTGCCAGAGAAATGTCTGAAACAACAGATGAAAATTTTGAGAAAAAGGCAGATGAGGTTGTGAAACATACAAGCAATGATAAACAGCAAGAAGAAATGGGAAAAGAGCCTACCAAAAAGCTCTGAATTAGAACTTCGAGACTTACTAGCAACACTAAGACATGCCGGGGAATTCTGTTCTTGTTCAGAAGCGAAAAGCTTTCATGAACGGGCCTATTCTATTAAAGTTGACTCGCGAAATATCCAGGCGGGAGATGTTTTTGTTGCTTATAAGGGCTCTTCAAACGATAGTCATCGATATATTGAGCAGGCGGTAAAAAGCGGCGCTAAAATTATAATTTTTGAAGAAGGACAGAAAATAGCGCTACCGAAAACGATCACCGATAACAAGGCTATGTGGATATCGGTAAATAATGGGAGATCGGCTTGGGCGCACTTGGCTGCGGCTTCCTTTAAAAATCCGCAAAAAGACTTAAAAATAGTTGGGGTTACCGGTACTAACGGGAAAACTAGTACTGTTTGGATGACACAAGCCATTTTTAGAAAAGCTGGCGTGAAAAGCCTATCAATAGGCACGTTAGGCGCATGGATGTGCGATGACTATTTTAAAACAAGACATACTACTCCAGATCCAGATGTTTTGTTTGCCCTTTTTGCAAATGCAGTAAAATTAAGATTGAATACTGTGCTCATGGAAGTTTCTTCACATGCGCTGGAACAAAGAAAAGTCTGTCCGTTAAACTTTCATAGGGCGGTGTTCACGAGTTTTTCAAGGGATCATTTAGATTACCACAGAACAATGGAGGACTACTTCAACATAAAGTGGGAGCTTTTTGCAAAGCATTTGGAAAAAAGCGGCCAGGCAATTATATGTGATGAAGTTTATCGCAATTTAGCAAAAGGGAAAAAATGTGATCTTAAAGGCGTAAAAACGACGCTATATGGAAAAAACGCGGAAGCAGCTGCAAAGGAAGGGGGTCTGGTAGATTTTTGCTGTTTGAAAACCATTGCCGAAGAGAAGACGGGATCTATAGTCGAATTCTTTGATGGCAAGACAAAGCGCCAAGGGAGGGTTCCCTATTTAGGGATATGTGCTTTGGAGAATTTTACAGCAGCGCTATTGATATCTGAAAGCATTCTAGGCGAAAAATTTCCTGAGAAATTGTGGTCAGAACTCCCCCAAGTTCCAGGGCGACTTGAGAGTCTGAAAAAAGTATTGGGGCGTTCAGCTGTTGTTGTTGACTATGCTCACACACCAGACGCGTTGCAAAAAGCTTTACTGATCTTACGCTCGGCATGTGAAGGGAAATTATGGGTCGTATTTGGATGTGGTGGAGATCGTGATAGGGGTAAAAGACCTTTAATGGGAAAGATTTCAGAGGATTTTTCTGACAGAGTTATTGTTACTTCGGATAATCCGCGATCGGAAGATCCTGATACTATCATTCAGGATATTTTGAGAGGTATAGAACATAAGCAGAACGTCTACGTTGAATCGGATCGGCGGGCAGCTATTGCGCTGGCAATCAAGGAAGCGGGGGAAAAAGATATAGTCCTTATTGCCGGTAAAGGACACGAAACCTACCAAATTATAGGATCAAAAATTTTTGATTTTGATGATCGAGTGGTTGCTGACGAAGAAATGGCGAAGACATGAGGGCGCTTTTGGTGGATACGCACAACTTTCTGAACCGCAGAGGATGAAGGCAAAGCCTTGTTCTGTTGCCTTTTGTCCCTCGGAAGACATTGATAACGATCTGTAATGATAGGAAAAAAGCTTCTTTTTGAGGGGGCCCACTTCAACTTCTTGACAGTTCAGGTCTTACACACCTTAGCCCATTCTCATTTTGAACAGTTTTTAAAACTAGTTTATATTAAGACTTCCAGCGGGAATGTGCTGCATTTTCGAGAATAGAAGTAGGCGATAGGTGTCATTACGTTGGAGTATATACTTTGTTTTTTACGATGAGTAGATGGCAAAAGGAGTAATCATGACGCATCAAGGATCTAATATCGGTTCGTATGAATCTAGGCTTAAGGATTTTAGTTGGTCGATTTCGGAGAAAGAACTCGGATATAAAAAGGGCGACCCTATCAATATTGGATGGTATTGCACAGATCGAATCTGCCAAATGGGAAAAGGGAAAAAACCTGCTCTTATTTGGGAAGGACATGGTGGAGCAGAGAAACGCTACACGTACGATGATGTTCGAAGGGCAAGTAACACGATTGGCTCTTTTTTGAAGAGACAGAACGTTAATCCTGGAGATCGCGTTTGTCTTTTTATGGATAAGATACCAGAACTTTATTTGGGTTTTCTTGGAATTCTTAAAATTGGTGCAATTGCGCAACCGCTGTTTTCTGCCTTTGGCGACGAATCTCTATTTGTGCGTCTTGATAATGCAAAGACTTCAGTTGTCATCACTCAGAGAAAACATGTCGCAAAAGTACGAAAAATTCGTGAGAGACTTCCTTCTCTCAAACAGATCATTGTCGTCGATGCTGACCCACAAAAGCCGCTTCAGGAAAAAGAAGTGGCTTTTTCTCTCGAACGTGAAGCTCCCGTAGAACAGCTTGAAACTTATAAAACATATGCTGAAACGCCTTCTGTTCTTCATTATACTTCTGGAACGACCGGCATGCCAAAAGGGGTGCAGCACGTTCACTACTCTTTAATTTCACAATATCTCTCAGCCAAGTGGGTTCTTGATCTTCGCGAGGACGATATTTATTGGTGTACGGCAGATCCTGGGTGGGTTACGGGTACATCGTATGGTATCATAGGGCCGTTTAGTCTCGGCATCACTCAATGTGTTACTGATATCGGGTTTAGTGCAGAAAACTGGTATTCCTTTATTCAAAAACACAAGATATCTATGTGGTACTCAGCCCCGACGGCGATTCGATCTCTTATGAAGGCTGGAGACGAAGTGGTGAAAAGGTATGATCTTTCATCACTTAGACATCTTGCTAGTGTCGGAGAGCCGCTAAATTCAGAGGCTGTCATTTGGTCCGAACGCGTTTTCAAAAAACCTTTCCATGACACATTCTGGCAAACTGAGACTGGATCTATTATGGTTGCGAATTATCCAGGCATGAAGGTTAAACCAGGATCAATGGGAAAGCCATTTCCAGGGATAACTGGTACGGTTTTAGACCAAAAATCGTTTGAACCCATCAAGGATTTTGGAAAGATCGGATTAATAGCCTTTCGTCCTGGTTGGCCGGCTATGATGCGCACGTACTGGGAAAATGAAGAAACCTATCAGAAAAAATTTAAAAATGACTGGTATCTTACGGGAGATCGCGCGAGCATCGATAAGGAGGGCTATTTCTGGTTTATAGGTCGCGATGATGACATTATTAATACAGCCGGCCATCTCGTGAGTCCCTTTGAAGTTGAATCTGCTTTACTGGAACATCCCGCTGTGGCTGAATCAGCTGTTGTTAGTAAACCCGATGAGATTAACATGGAGGTTGTAAAAGCATTTGTGACTCTAAAGGCTGGTTTTACTCCA
>CAILAO010000741.1 GCA_903832105.1 uncultured Pseudomonadota bacterium
ATGGCGCGGCCCTGGTAATGCAGGAGTTGCGGCACTTGGGCCGGCAGATTCAGGCTGGCGCCGAGCCAGAGCAGGCCGGTCAGCGCGCCGACACGAAGGAATGTTTGATTTTCCCTTCCGAAAGTAAGGAGTTTTAAATGGCGACTAAAGCCTGGTCTATGAAGTGCCAAAGAAAGCCGAAGTTTTCGACGCGTGCTTATACACGCTGTTCGAGATGCGGAAGGCAGAGAGCTGTTTATCGTAAGTTTAAACTTTGTCGGATTTGCTTTAGGCAAATGGCCTCAAAAGGTTTATTGCCAGGTGTTGTGAAGGCGTCTTGGTAATATAACGATTTTGTATTAGATGGAGAGAGCGTTAAATGAACATTACAGATCCAATTGCTGATTTTTTGACAAGAATACGTAATGCGCAGAAGGCGGGCCTTGACGTTGTGTCGGTTCCTGCGTCTAAGTTGAAAATTACATTGACCCACATCCTGAAAGAAGAAGGTTTTTTGAAAAACTTCAAGTGTATTAGAGACCGCAAGCAGGGCGTGATCAAGATTGCACTCAAGTATCGAGAGGATGGCACTGGCGTCATAAGAGGGATCGATCGCATAAGTCGCTCAAGTCATCGCATTTACGTTGGTACAGGAAGATTGCCGTACATTAAAAATGGTTTCGGTATCGCGATTTTATCGACTTCGCGGGGGATTATGACGGATCGTGAAGCGAGGAAGCTACACTTGGGTGGTGAACATATTTGTTCAGTCTATTAATATGAGGTTTTAGTATGTCTCGCGTTGGAAAAATGCCGGTTCAACTACCCAAAGGGGTAGAGGTCAAAGTTGAAGGACGAACAATTCGCGTCAAAGGTCCGAAGGGTCAATTGACTCATCACATTCATGATTCGATGGATGTGACCGTGAAGGATGGGATTTTGACTGTTGTTCCAAAACATCTGACTAATCAGGTTAAAACATATTATGGGATGACACGAGCTTTAATAAACAACATGGTTGTTGGAGTCACGGATGGCTTTTCAAAGACATTAACATTGGTTGGTGTCGGGTATAAGGCGGCTCCCAAAGGTAAGGGTGTCACTCTTAATGTGGGATACAGTCATCCTATTGATTTTGATCCGCCGACGGGAGTCGATCTTAAAGTGGATAAGCAGTCTGTTGTCGTTTCTGGTGCAGATAAAGCTGCGGTCGGACTAACTGCGGCAAAGATAAGAAGTTTTAGGCCGCCCGAGCCTTACCATGGAAAAGGTATTCGTTATGAAAACGAGCACGTTACGATAAAAGTCGGAAAAGCGGCGGTCAAAGCCGGAGCATAAGGGAGTCATCATCATGGCTAAAGAACTTGAAAAAATTAGACTTCGCGCTAAGCGTAAGATGCGCATTAGATCTAAAGTGAGCGGTACCGCAGAGAGACCCCGTCTTTCCGTGTTCAGATCCGCTAAGCATATTTTTGCGCAAGTGATTAACGACCTCACGGGTGAAACTCTTGTGTCTGTTGGGTCGTTTAAAAAAGGCGAAACAAAGCGGGCGAACAAGCCTCGTTGCACGGAACTTGGACGTCAACTTGCAGAACGCTGCAAAGCAAAAAACATTACAACGATTGTTTTTGATAAGAATGGTTTTGCCTATCACGGCAGACTAAAGGCTTTGGCTGATGGTGCCAGAGAAGGTGGTATGAAGTTTTAACTGTGGCTGTTTTTATAGCTACTATGCTTTTGATACTTACGTTTAATAAGGGGGAATATTAACCTTGATAAAAGAGAGAGAGAATAGAGAGCCTAAAGAAGCCGATGCTTTCCAAGACCGGGTTGTGCATATCGCGCGTGTTGCTAAGGTGGTCAAAGGTGGTCGTCGTTTTAATTTCAGCGCCTTAGTCGTTGTTGGTGACGGAATGGGTCGGGTTGGATTCGGTGTTGGAAAAGCGCGTGAAGTTCCTGATGCTATTCGTAAGGCGTCTGAGCAAGCCAAGAAAAGTATCATCGAGATTCCTAGAGTAGATGGGACTATTCCCTTCGAAGTTGTTGGAAAGTATGGATCAGCAACGGTCGTGATGTATCCTGCCAAGAAAGGTAAAGGAATCATCGCTGGCGGTGCCGTGCGTAATGTTGTGGATCTTGGTGGAATTTCCGATATCGTGTGTAAAGTGCATGGAACAAAGAACGGCCAGAACGTGGTCCGTGCGGCATTCAATGGTTTTCAGCAACTGATTAATATTGAAGAGTACGCAAAAAGACGCGATAAATCCCCGGAAGAAGTTCACCAAATTAGGCATAAGAAAAAAGAAGAGAACAAAGGATAAGGGGAGTAGAAAGCCATGGGACATATTGTTGTACGTCAGCGGGGCAGCTTGATCAGCGAACCAGAGAAGATTCGCAAGGTAGTAAAAGCGCTGGGTCTCAGGGGAATTAACTCCTCCAAGACGCATAAAGATAACAACTGCATTCGTGGGATGATAAACAAGGTGAAGCACCTTGTGAATTTTGAGCTTGTTAAGTAGCCATTGCCGTCGGCAATGGCGTATTGCGAGGAGCGAAGCGACGTGGCAATCCCCTCGTAACACGTTGAAATAATAGGGTTGGTAACGTATGAAAAATTTAAGTAATCTGAGTCCTGCGAAGGGTTCCAATACGAGGAAAATTCGTCTTGGTCGTGGTATCGGTAGCGGTCTTGGAAAAACGGCTGGTCGTGGCCACAAGGGTCAAAGGGCTAGAAAGAGCGGTAACGTGAGGTTTGGGTTTGAAGGCGGGCAGATGCCTCTCATACGGCATCTACCAAAACGCGGATTTAACAACCCATCCCGGATCGAGTACAACATTGTTAATTTAGACGTACTAGACAGGTTTGAAGTTGGTGCGAAAATCACTCCTAAGCTGTTGGAAGAAGCTGGGCTCCTCAGGGATCCATCGCTTCCGACAAAATTGCTCGGGCGTGGAACTGTAAAGAAATCGTTTACAATCGCACTTCCGAGGGTCAGTGGTAGCGCAAAGAGTGCTGTGGAAAAAGCGGGTGGTCGCATTGAGGAGATCTGAGAGTGGCTCAAACCATATCAAAACTGCCAGAAGGCGGACTTAATCACCTTCAAAAGAGAATTTTGTTCACGCTTGGTTTTTTAGCTATTTATCGTATTGGGGTTCATGTCCCATTACCTGGGGTTGATACCGAAGCGTTGGCTGAGTTTTTTAAAACTCAGGGGGCCAACCTTTTTGGTATGTTTAATATGTTTTCCGGTGGGGCTTTGGAGCGTTTCAGCGTTTGTGCCCTTGGAGTTATGCCTTACATTTCTTCTTCCATTATCGCCCAACTTTTAACGGTCGTTGTTCCTCATTTGGAAGCTCTTTCCAAAGAGGGCGAAGCTGGCAGAAAGAAGATTACACAATATACGAGATACGGCACAGTCGCTCTCTCTCTCATCCAAGGGATGATGCTCGCTAACAGTCTTGAAGGCGCTAGCTTTGCTGGCGCTCACTTAGTGCCAACCGGTGGCATTGGCTGGAAGATTTTTACAGCAGTTTCTCTTACCGCAGGGACCGCATTCATCATGTGGATTGGTGAACGGATCACTGAGAAGGGTGTTGGCAACGGTATCTCACTTATCATCTTTTCTGGTATTGTCGCAGGACTTCCTAGGATCCTTGGAAATACCTATTCCCAATATTCTAACGCTCAAATGGATCTCATAACGATCCTCGTAATTTTGGCGGTTGTTCTTTTTGTTGTGGCGGGAGTGGTATTTATCGAGCAAGGGGCAAGGCAGATCCCGGTTCAATATGCAAAAAGGCAGGTTGGTCGAAAAGTGTACGGCGGTCAGACCTCTCATCTGCCTGTTCGAGTCAACTCGTCAGGGGTTATCCCTCCGATTTTTGCGAGTTCGCTTCTTCAGTTTCCGGTTACGATTGCCGCTGTTTCGCCCGATAGTCAAATGGCCATTTTTATCAACAAGGTTTTTTATCCCGGTGGCTGGCTTTATCTTTTAACTTACGCCGTGATGATTATCTTTTTCGCGTTTTTCTACACATCGATTGTTTTTAAAGCTGATGATGTTGCGGAAAACCTCAAGAAGCACGGTGGCTTTATTCCGGGCATTCGCCCAGGTGCGCGCACGGCGGAATATTTACATAAAGTTCTGTCGCGATTGACGTTGACCGGTGGTCTTTATCTCGCGGCGATTTGTATTCTCCCGACTATTCTTGCAGCCCAGTTCCATGTACAGTTTTATTTTGGCGGTACCAGTCTCCTCATTGTTGTGGGTGTTGCTCTCGAAACCTTTAGGCAAATTGACGCGCATCGACAATCGCTGCGATATGATGCATTTCTTAAAGCTGGAACGATCAGGCCTCGAGGAGTGCGTACATGATCATCGTATTGATGGGAGCGCCAGGCGCTGGCAAAGGAACTCAAGCGGACTTGTTGATTGAAAGTGGTAAGTACCGGAAGATCTCAACGGGAGATGTTCTCCGTAAACATATCAAAATGGGTACCCAGATTGGGAAGAATGCTGAGAGCATCATAGCGCAAGGAAAATTGGTTCCCGATGATGTCCTTCTTGAGATTTTAAGACAAGAGCTAGGTAGCAACGAGAAAGAAGTGATCATCCTTGATGGTTATCCGAGAAATGTAGCTCAGGCGAAAACACTCCAATCTTTATCACAAGTTCATAGGGTCAAAGGCGCTGTCGTTCTAGATGTTGAGCGTGAGGAGTTGATTGCTCGCATCAGTGGGCGTCGTGTTTGTCAGGCCTGTGGGGCCACCTTTCATGTTTCCGCAAACCCTCCAAAAACTCAGGGAAAATGCGATAAGTGCGGGGGGATGTTGATTCAGAGACCAGATGACGTCCCAGAGAAGGTTAGGGTTAGGCTCGATGTTTTCGATAAGGAAACGAAGCCGGTGATTGATTTCTATAACCAGATGAAATCGTTAACGTCTGTGAGTGCTGATGGTTCTAAAGAGGAAATTTACAAGGCCCTAAAAAAAGCTGTGGAGTCTTTGTCAAGTGGGAAGAACTAGGGCTTGCTGAATTTCATGATATGAGTTAGTGTTGCGCAACGTTTTTTATGGTTGAGAGATTGCGCTCTAAGTGCAAAGTGGTAGTGCGGTTTACTAGGTTGTGGGTACGTAATTACGATGGCAAAAGAAGAAGTCATTGAGATTGAAGGGGTTGTTCGAGAACCACTCCCCAATGCAATGTTCAGGGTTGAGTTGGATAATGGTCACATGGTGCTTGCGCACATCAGTGGCAAAATGCGCATGCATTTCATCAGGATATTACCTGGTGATCGCGTGAAGTTGGAAATTTCTCCCTATGATTTAACGCGCGGGAGAATTACTTATAGGGCGAAATAACAGTAGCCCACTGAATAGGTGAACACATGAAAGTTCGAGCAAGTATTAAGAAGATTTGTGAGAAGTGCAAGGTGATCAAGCGCAAGGGAGTCGTTCGCGTCATTTGTGTCACAAAAAAGCATAAACAACGACAGGGATAGTTTTGGTTTTAGGAGTCGTTTTAGGAGTTATAAAATGGCACGTATTGCGGGTGTAGATTTACCGGGTCAAAAGCGTATCGATATTGCGTTAACAAGCATCTACGGTATCGGAAGAGCTGCTGCGGTAAAGATTGTACAAGAGGCGGGAATCGATCTCAAACGAAAAGCTGGAGATCTCGATAACAACGAAGTTAATGCGCTCCGTAAAGTTATTGATGAGAAGTTTCGTGTAGAGGGAGATCTTCGTCGTGAAATTTCCATGAACATCAAGAGATTGATTGACCTCGGAAACTACAGAGGACAACGGCATCGTAAAGGGTTGCCTGTACGCGGTCAGAGAACAAAGACCAATGCGAGAACACGCAAGGGTCCAAGGAAGACCATCGCGGGTAAGAAGAGAGTGATAGCAAAAGGATAGGCTTATTTTGCTGAAAATATTTTACTGGTGAGAGGATGAAAAAATATGGCGAAGCAAAAAGTAGCCAAGAAAAGAAAAACTAGGCGGAATATTCCGGTTGGTGTGGCTCATATTCAAGCGACGTTTAATAACACAATCGTGACGTTCACGGACACCAACGGTGAAGTTATTGCTTGGGCAACAGCTGGGTCGAAAGGTTTTAAGGGTTCCAGAAAAAGCACACCTTTTGCAGCGCAAGTGGCTGCAGAAGATGCTGCAAGGCGGGCTATGGACGCTGGGATGCGCAGTGTGGCGGTCTTGGTTAAGGGGCCTGGTTCTGGACGAGAAGGGGCGATTCGTTCTATTTCGGCGGCTGGACTTAAGGTCGTCATGATCAAGGATGTGACACCCATCCCACATAACGGATGTCGTCCGCCCAAGAGGAGAAGAGTCTAATGTCTAATTGTTCTAGTTTACATGGATATATGGAGGTTTAGCGTGGCCAAGTATAATGGTCCCATTTGCCGCGCCTGTCGGCGTGAGATGCAGAAACTTTTTTTGAAAGGCGATCGTTGCTTTTCAGATAAGTGCAGTTTTGACAGACGGGGATATCCCCCGGGCCAACACGGTCAAAAACGAGGAAAGGTTTCTGAATTCGGCGTGCAGCTTCGTGAGAAGCAGAAGGTTCGGAAAGTTTACGGTCTAGTCGAAAAACCTTTCAGAAATCTCTTTGCTAAAGCTGAGCTGGAGCGAGGCGTCACATCTGAGGTATTTTTCCAGAAGCTCGAAATGCGTTTGGATAATGTCGTTTACAGAATGGGTTTCGCCAGATCTCGTCAAGAAGCAAAACAGATCGTTCGCCATAATCACATTCTTGTAAATGGTAAGCGGGTCAACATTCCCAATGTGCAGGTTCGAGTTGGGGATACGGTATCCGTTGAACAAAAAAGTCGGAAAATGACACTGTTTGTCTTGGCAGCAGACCTTTTTGGAAGAAGAACAAAGACTATGTGGGTTGAGGTAGATCTTGCTCAATTCACGGGAAAGGTGATTGCTGTGCCAAAACGCGATGACATCCAGATGAATGTGAAAGAGCGTTTAGTGGTCGAACTTTATAGTAAGTAATCAACGCTGTTTTATAACATTAGTTGTAAACACAGACGAAAAATTTTAAGTTGTATATTTTTTGGGGGAAGCCTTACATGCATCGTAACTGGCAGGATCAGATTAAATCGAAACCTCTTGAAAAAGTAGATCTCAACGAAACCTATGGTCGGTTCATTGCAAAGCCACTTGAGCGGGGCTATGGTCTTACTTTGGGAAATTCCTTGCGGCGCGTTTTGCTGTCCAGCTTAAACGGCGCAGCTATTGTTGCGGTTCGTATTGTTGGCGTCGATCACGAGTTTTCGACCATTCAGGGTGTAAAAGAAGACGTGACCGATATTATTTTGAATTTGAAACAGGTTAATCTTCGATATCTCGGAGAGGCAGATGCTACGGTTACGCTTAAAGCCGAAGGCGAGCGCATCCTGAAAGCAGGTGATATCCAAACAAGCGGTGACGTGGAAATATTAAATCCAGATCAGGTTATCGCGACTCTTGGGGTTGATGGAAAACTTGATATGGAGATGACCGTAAGGCACGGTCGAGGATATATCCCGGCCGATATGAATCGTGGGGAAGAGATCCCTGCCGGAGTCATTGCGATTGATTCGATCTTTGCGCCAGTGAGACGTGTTGCATATAATGTCTCTAATGCCAGGGTCGGTCAGATGACGGACTATGACAAGTTGACTCTTGAAATCTGGACCAACGGTGCAGTCAGGCCAGATGACGCGCTCGCGTATGCCGCGAAGATCTTAAAAGAACAGCTCACGGTCTTCATCAATTTCGATGAAACTGAAGAAGAAGAAGTGAAGAAATCTGAAGAGAAAAAGCCAGAGCCACCGCCGCTTAACGAGAATCTTTGGAAGACCGTAGATACTCTCGAACTCAGCGTGCGGGCTGCCAATTGCTTAGAGAATGCAAATATCAAATATATCGGCGAACTTGTCACCAAAACGGAAGCTGAAATGCTGAAAACGAAAAACTTCGGACGCAAGTCGCTTAACGAGATTAAGGATATTCTGAGTGAAATGGGTCTTTCGCTTGGTATGAAAATCGATGGATTTGATCCGTCACAGCTCAGAAAGAGCGAAAACGGTCAGAAGTAAATTTTTTAGTGTAAAGGCGTGGTGTCATTATGCGGCATCTTCATGGTTATCGAAAATTGGGACGTGTATCGTCTCATAGGCAGGCGATGTTCAGAAATATGGCGACCTCTCTTGTTATGCAGGAGAGAATTAATACGACCTTACCAAAGGCGAAGGAGCTTCGCGGGATTGTTGAAAGGCTTATTACCTTGGGGAAACGAGGTGATTTGCATGCACGAAGGCTCGCTGCGAGCTATTTTTTTGACGACGAAGCTGTAAAAAAAGTTTTTTCGAGCCTCGCTGCTAGATTCAAGGATAGGCCAGGCGGCTATACGAGAATTTTACGCTGTGGTACGCGTTTTGGAGACGGCGCTAAATTGGCAATTATTGAGCTTCTCGACTCCGAAATAAAAAAAGCGGAAAAAGTGAAGAACGAACCTGCGAAAGAGCCGAAGGCCAAGAGCTCGAAGAAGGCCCCAGCTAAGGATAAAGAGTAACAAAGCGCGAAGAGACCAACCCTCCCAGGCTTAAAAAAAGTTAGATCCCGATTAAAAGGAACCCGTTGTTTAGTTTTTTATCAATTTTTTTTCAAATTGTGATAACATATATTTTGGAATATCGTTAGAAACTTGGGGGAAACTAATCAATGCGCCGTGTTTTTCTAATCTTCGCGGTCTTTTTTTTAATCTCGTGCCGAGTAGATATTTCTGATTTTAAATCTTCCAATCTTAATTTCCTTGATCGGCTTGGCTTTGAAGTGTTTGGGGGCACTTTTTTTGTCGAACCAACTCGTGTTACGATGAAGGAAATTCACTTGGATAATGGTGCCTTGAAGGGGCATTCTGTGGTTGTTGAAGGTAAGGTTGTTCAGCTAAGCAAGTATTCGACTTTCATCGTGTTGGCGGACGAGACAGGGAAGATTCTTGTAGTTGTAACAGAGCTAAATTCAATTGATATTGCCCATTTCTTTTCAAAAGATAAAGAAACTGTATTGAGCCTGACTGTGCTTGGAACGCTAGAGACCGGAAAGAAGGGTGTTCCGTACCTCATGGCGAAAGCCATTCGCCAAAGTTAAATTGTGGTTAAAAACGTCAATCTCTGCACTATGCCCCGCTTCATGCTCGGTTTCCTTTGGATTCGCTTCGATCTCGACTTTTACCCTCCTGGCTTCCGGTTGTTTCACAAATACTTTTTTTGCTTGTGCCTTGATCTTGGCTTTTTCCACAAAGATTTAATAAGATACTTGTTTGAAGTTGGGTTAGAAGTTGGGATCGCGTTATGATTCTTTTTATTTATGTTCTGCGTGAATATTTTAAGTACGTTCTAGGCACAATATCTTTAGCGGTTTTTCTGTTTGTGCTGTTCGATTTTATTCACAAGACTACAAAATATTTTTCACAGTATCAACCTTCCAATAGGGATGTTTTCTTTCTTTACCTCTATGAGCTTCCGATTCAGATCATTCAAGCAATTCCTATAGCGTCGCTTTTGGCATCCGTTATTTGCATGGTGTTACTAAGTCGAACGAATGAAATAACAGCCATGCGAGCTTCTGGTATGGGGCCTATTGCAATTGGCGCTCCCCTCGTTTTTGGTGGCTTTTTGTTGGGATTGTTGTCGTTTATTTCTGGAGAGTTTATTATTCCACGTTCGGCTCAAAAAATGAGATATGTAGAGAAAGTCCTTATAG
>CAILAO010000742.1 GCA_903832105.1 uncultured Pseudomonadota bacterium
ACCCGAGGCGAGCTATTCGCCTCAGGAGAGTTTTTGATTAACCAGCTATTCCCACCCAAAATATACTTTAGCGACTGGCTTCCTATAAATGTTGTTCACGGCTTCTGGCAAGCTATTCGCATCATACTTCGACTGAACCGCAGGAGAAGGAGATGTCACCATGAATGTTAAACCGGATGGATTAACAATGACAGAATCTTGGTTAAAGCGCGGATGGCGTTGCCACCAGGCCTTGCCGGAGAGAGAATCAACATCTTTAAACACGTTGATTGGTTCAAACTTAGTAGTTGCAGCGGTCATCGTTTCATCCACTACAAGCCTGTTGGTTCCCGACTCAACTTTATAGACTCTGAATGGAGCAAAGGCTCCTGCATCGGCAGATCTAAATGTCGAAAGGCTTGTCCTTAATGCGACGCTGTCAACAACGCCCCAGAATGGCTCCGCAACACTGAACATCTGCGCTTGTTCGAGGGGACCAAAGTCATTAAAGCTTTCTCTCCTAAAGCGGAGCTTTTTGCCGCCTAATTCAAGTTTTTGCATAGCGTCTACGAATGCAGGATCAAATCCAGAACAGTTTGGAGCGGCGCCATTGGCGTATGTTGCATAGGCGGTGTGCGAGAAACAAATGAATTCATTACGCTGGGTATCCACCGCTGCTTTGAAAACCTCAGAATCCGTTGCATAGTATCCATTGCTATCAAATAATTCTGGATTTCCGAGTGGTCCAGGTAACGGCAATTCTTTGACTTTGGAATTAACAACAAGGTAGTACCCCTGACCATCAAGCTCTATCGGGCTATTTTCGCGTGTGTTAAATTTTGAATTAAAATACCATGCGAGAACACCAGGCTGATAGGTTGTCGTCACAACACGGAATCGATCTTGCGGCGAGAGACCTTCTGCTGGTGGCAGGAAGAACCCTTGGGCGTTAGCAATGGCGATGTTCTGGTCCATGTTTAAGCCGGAGACGGAACCATCAGGATTTCGGAATGCTTGCAGTGGGTCTCTATATTCAAGGAAATAAAACGGTTGATGCATTTTGATCATCGTGCCGTCCTCAAGGATCGTAAATTCTCCAGTAGGCTGGCCAGACTCAAAATCAGTTACGGTACCGCTGAACTTGACGTTATCGACAAGTATACCAAGTTCCGTGACACCGCCATCGCTGACATAATTCACAGCAAACTCGACTTTTTGTCCTCTAAAACTGACACCGTTGATGTTTGACAAGTCATAAGTTTTCTTGATCCACACAGGCTTTCTACAAATCGCGAGGAGATCCTTATACTTAGTCTCTTCTTCAGGGGTGATATTTTGGTCAATCCACTTTTTCTTGCGAAGAGCAAGGACTTCATCTTCTTTACATTCGGGATTCTGCTCGGCAAGGGTGTTGAAATTGCTGTCACCAGAAATCAATTGGAACATATCAACAGGTTCACCGTTTATTTTGATGAGGCCTACGTCATAGTTTGTGATGACCTTAATTTCTGGATTTGGAGAATCGAAATTGGTCTCGGTTTCCACGGCATAAATCGTATCAAAGGAAATGGTGGCGTCGCCATCCGCGGGTACTTCGAGTTTTAGCGTGTACGACCGATTAAGATTATCGGCTTTAGGTACCGTCTCTTTCCGAGCTAGGGCTGCGTGGAAAAGCGCTGGCTACCCTGGAAGAAGCAATTCGAATAC
>CAILAO010000743.1 GCA_903832105.1 uncultured Pseudomonadota bacterium
GTATTCATCCGTAGCACTGATACCTGTTCGCTACAAGAATACAATTGTCGGCCTGATTCAGTTCAATGACCGGCGCAAAGGCTGTTTCTCCAGGAATACGGTTGAAATTCTTGAAGGGATCGGCGCATACATCGGGGCGGCCCTGGGGCGATCGCATGCGATGAAGGTGCTAGATAAAAGTGAAGAGTACGCCAGAGCGTTGTTTGATAATAATCCCATCGAAACAATCATCGTTGACCGCGATGGGCGGGTTAAAATGTTCAATTTAGCCCAAAAAAGATCCGACGGCAGGTTGCCTGTCATTGGTGACATAATGTATAAAGATTATGCGGGCAAGCACGAGGGCGATATGCGCAATGAGTTAATGGAATGCATAAATTCAGGGAAAAATAAAGACTTTGATGAACTGAAGTATGGCGACAAATTCTTATCAATAAGAATATCGTCTTTTAGCGGGGGAGCGATCATAACTGCAATTGATGTTACAGAAAGCAAAAAATTACTGGCGAATATCAGCCAGGCGAAGGAGGAATGGGAACGGACTTTTGATGCGCTTCCCGACCTGATCATGCTCCTTGATCTGAATCACTGCGTAATTCGCGCCAACCGGGCCATGGCGGCGCGGCTGGGTACTACCACCGAGCAGATGAAAGGGCTTCACTGCCATGAGATTGTGCACGGTGTTGCCGCTCCTCTTGATTGCTGCCCGTATTCAAAACTGATGAGCAGTGGAAAAATTGAATGTGCCGAAGTAGTAGAAGAGCGAATGAGGGGGATCTTCGAAATAACTACTACGCCATTGCATGATACTGCCGGAAAAATTGTCGGCTGCGTCCACCTTGCCCGCGATCTATCGGCAGCAAGACGAGCGGACAGACTGGCTTCCGCCGGCCGTATTGCGGCCAGTATTGCCCATGAAATAAGAAATCCATCAACGACTATCTCGTTGGCGCTTGCCCAATTATGCAGCACATTTCAACTCGAGGGGGCGCAGACTAGATATCTTGAGATTATTACGCGAAATGTAAATCGGATTAATTATCTGGTAACTGAAATGCTTAATTGCGCCAATCCGCCTGATCTCAATATGCAACTATATGATATCCATAAAATTCTGGATGATGTCATAGAGTCTGTGGAGTTGAAGATGAGCGCGAAGGAATTAAGATTAGTGAAAGAGTTCACCTCCGATGATCCCATGGTGAAGGTTGACAAGGAACAAATAGGCCGTGTCTTTCTAAATCTTATTATCAACGCAATTGAAGCCATGCCGGATAGGCGGGGCACGCTGACTATTACCTCGGAAAACAGAGGTGAATTTTTCCTGATAATAATAAAAGATACAGGAAAAGGCATCCTGCCAGAAGACCTAAAAAAAATATTTGATCCGTTCTATACTACTAAACCATCGGGCATCGGTCTCGGTTTGGCTACCAGTTATAGCGTGGTTGCCAGCCACGGCGGCACAATCAAAGTTGTAAGCCAAATTTCGAAAGGTACCATCTTTACGGTGATCTTGCCTGTCTAACGATACCCCGCCCCCTGTTCTTGCTATTTTGCCCACTACTAGGCACGAATTACTCCTCCGGCAGCAGTTTATGTTTGTGCGTTTTCTGGACTCAGGTTTAAAAGCCGACAGCTTGTGTGCAGCTGTGGCAATTTGGTCTATGAATGCCCTTATTTGCCACATGTGCCAGGCCGTTAGAGATGCAATACATTTTAATATTTGACCTGTCAAAAAAATGTCACACATGCAAAATGTTTACTTTTAGCTAGATATGACTTGTCCATGATCATGTTTGAAATAATGGCATCAATGTTGGCATAGATATTGCTAGAATTGCGCTTAACAATTCTAATAGAAAGGAGGTGAGATAAATGGCAGTAGAAAAGACAATCGGCAGTTCCAGTCTGGTTGAAGTTGTTGACCGCATTCTGGACAAAGGTATCGTGGTTGACGCATGGGTCAGGGTATCCCTGGTCGGCATCGAGCTCGTAGCAATCGAAGCTAGAGTAGTA